>CALXMJ010000093.1 GCA_944389445.1 uncultured Victivallales bacterium
GTCAGTTATAATTTTTGAACTCAAATCCGGGTCAGAAAAAAGAGGGTGTTTTTTCATTTCGACCAAGTGCGATACCCCCCACCCATGCCAGTTACACTACAAAAATTAAAGATTGTTCATAATCAACGACTTGCTACTTTAACTGAATTTTTGGCCTTTTCAGCAAAACTCAGAATTCAGACGCCGGAGTCGTGATTTTTCTCTGAAAAAGGCCTTTTTTCAGATTCTGAGTGTGTTTCAAACACACCGCTTCAATTTACGCAAATCCCTTTACACCAACGACTTTTAGCGCTTTTGAATAAAAGATTCTCTTTTTACCAGAAATTGGAAGGGGAAAAATAAATGGCGGAGAGAGAGGGATTCGAACCCTCGGTGAGGAAACCCCACGGCGGTTTTCAAGACCGCTGCCTTAAACCACTCGACCATCTCTCCATATTTTCACAAGTCCATAGCTTACATCTTATTTCTTATTTTTCAATAAAAAGTTCTCTTTTTTTCCCTGATTTTCTGTAATTGAGAACTGTAAAATAAGTCAAGACCCTTCTTTTTGATTCCGACGATGTGCTTCACGTAGAACAAAAAAAAATATGGCGACACACTCAAAAATGTTTTCGCTTATCTGCGAAAGTCAAACGTGAAAATTGAATTTGTCGCAATAGAAACATGCCATGCTTGGAAATTTCATAATGATTTTATTCCATACCCTTGCCGCGCAAGCTGAAATTGCAAACTTCCCACTAATTTTAATTTAATTACCTCAAAAATCTTTACACAGTGCGACTGTGCATTGGAAAATGAAAAATGACTTTTGAGAGAAACACAATCGGGCTCCTCTCAAAAGTCGTTGCTGCGGCATTTTCCATGAAATCAGAAGCCATGGTGCCAGTATGGGTCATCCGCACGCCCGACAGGATGCAGATATCCGTTCCGGAGGTTTTCCTGCCGCTTCTGCTCATCGGAGCTGAAGAGCAGTTTCACCGGAGCTGTAATACCTCCGCTGCCATTGAAATCATGAAGCAGAATTTCAATTCTGTTGATTCCGGGTTTCAACAGAGCGGGAGAAATCGTGTACAAGCGCCTTGCACACCAGTAATTGGAAGGATTTGTTTTACGTGTGGTTCGTCCGATTTCCTTCCCGTTGATAAACACAATATCCTCATCGTCGACAGCGCCGATCAGCAGCGTCGGCGATACCTCGGCGGGGTATGCCGGAATCTGGATCTCCCTGACAATCCGGAACCAGCCGGATTTACCGCTCCATTCCGGCAGACGAGCCTGAACGGTACATGGAATTTCCACTGAAACGCTTTTTTCCATCCGCCATGGTTCCGAAGGCCCGGAAACTTTCTGGATGCGCCATCCTTCTTTTCCTGTCAGGTCCAGATCCGGAGGAAGAAGATTTTTCTTGCTCCCGGAGAAAAGATGAAATTCAAACGGGAAAAGGATATTTCCAGTACTGCCGTTCAAACCGAGAGCCGCATCCGTCTCATAGTCCACACAAACAAGGATTTCATTTGTCCCTTTCCGCAGGACTTCCGGGGGAACCGGATAATCCCGCGGAACCGTGGCAACGGCATTTACATCTGTTTCAGAGTCCGTTACCCCGATCAGCTTCCCGTTGATCCAGAGACGATTCTCCCCGCTGATACTGGCAATTTTCAAATAGATTCGGCTGTTTTGATGATCCCAGTTGAAGCGTTTCCGATACCAGAAACGCCCCTCTCGGCCTGCCCAGTCCGGCATGTTTTTCTGAAGATCGCAGGGGAGCGAAACTCGTCTCCAGAGATTCGATTCCTCCGGCGGAGGATCATTTTTCCGGCGATCCCCCTTTGCAACGCTCCACGCGCCGTTCAGTTCCACGCGCCGTTCGAAAATTCCGTTTCCTCCGGGCGGATTCAGAAAAGCGGGTTCCGCAAGAAGTCCATGCAGATTGTTCAGAAGCATTGCAATCAGGCGTTCCGTTCTCCGTTCCGAGGGGCGAAGCCAGTGATCCAGCTCGGTATCGCCAAACATGGCGGGAGAAATCTGACAGAAGACGTAACGTCCTTTCCCGTATGGGATTTCCGCCAGAATTCCATCGGCTCCGAGGAAACCTTCCTGCGGAATTTTTTCTATCCGCTCAATCTGCAGGTTTCCTTTCCAGAAGAAATCCGCGTTTGCAAATCCATAGAGAAGCGGATGAACCGTCTTGCCGAGGATTCCCTGATTCATCATGCACGAACGAAGCCCGATCGAAAACGGCAGGTTCAAAGCATTCAGTTCCGCCTGTGTTTTCGGCAGGGAAAAGACCGTTCCTCCGCGACGGACAAACTCATGCAGTCCGGCAGGAGCCTGTTTCCCCAGAATGAACAGATGACGTTCCGGATTCAACGTTTCGGCCTTTTCCAGAGGAATATTCAGTTCCCGCAGGAAAGATGCCGTATCTTCCGATGCGACGATCCGCCGGAAAGGTACCTCTCCGGAAGTCGCGGAATGAAAAAGAAGATTGCGGAAATACCGTTCCGCTGCCGGATCATTTTCCGTCCGACCGCAAACGTCAAGCTGATTGAAGACGATCCGTCCCCGTCCATATTCGAACTCCCAGGCGGCAGCGTAATTGAGCGCATACTCGCAATCCACCAGCGTCCGGAAATTCCCAGTATCGGGCTTGATGACCGTGACGGTTGCCACATTGTGCGTATTTCCCCATTTCATCGGACGCGGATGGAATTCGCCATCGTTCCAGAGATAGTTCCAGGTTCCTCCGTTTCCGAAATGTTCGCTGGGGCGCGGAGTTCCTTTCTCCCGGGCGGGAGCGTATCCATCGGTAAGAGTGGCGGACCCGCGCCAGTGATTCAGAACGCGGTCGGGAAGCCCGTTCAAAAGAACCGATCCGTTCCGGAGCCGCCCGAACACACTGCGGGAGGAGCTGTATTCGGTACGGAATCCGAACCGTGTACGCAGTAGGGTCTCGTCCTGTTCCATAATCAGGATTTTCTTCCCGCTTCGAAGCAGATCCCCGAGATCCAGTCCGTCAGGAAGAAGATTCTTCTCATAGCGGAAGGCCCGGCGGCCGAAAATAATCAGATCGAATCCGGAAAAGTCCTCGTCAAACATCAGGAACCGGTAAGGAATCCCGAGTTTGTCCAGCAGTTTCGCCGTCTGCAATTCCGGATCAATCAGCCCGATGCGGCATTGAGGCAGAGCTGTTTCCTTTGCCAGAACGTCAATCGGGCAGGTATCCGTGCGCAGAAGTTTTCCATTCCGCAGGAACTCAACCGTAAGGACGCCCTGTTTGTCCTCTGTTCCGGAAGGCAGAAAACAAGTCAGCGGAACGGAAACCGTCTCTCCCGGCGGGATGGTGCGTTCCTCCTTTCCGTGTTTGAGAAGCTGCCCTCCCAGTTCCAGCTTCCATTGGCATGTCAGCTTTTCCGGACGGGCGGTATTGTTCAGCAGAATCGCAATCCGATCGAACTGCTCGCCGGGACGGAAGATATGATCCTGCGCCGTTTTACTCTTTGAAGTCCCCGCTAAAAAACCGGTAACCGGAGCCTGGACTTCCGCAATCAGAGCGTTCCTGCCGGGGAAGCGGGGAATATACTGGAAATTCAAAAGTCCGAGATGATCCGCACGCCAGAAGAAGACCTGAGTGCGTGTCCGATCCGCAGTAATCTTTTCCGCACGGGCGTTCAGTCCGCCACTTCCCATAGAAGAGGTCATCCGAATCCGCATCCTGCCTGATCGGTCATTTTCCGGGACTTTCTCACGGCGGGTCCGGACGGACTGTTCCAAAGAGGCAAGCTGCCGGTTGTCGTTTTCAGTGCGGATCATAGCGCTGTCTCCGTCCGTGATTGCCGCCCATTCATGAAAACAGGGAACGCCGTTCCAGCCTTTTCCCTGAGAACAGGCATCGGTCCAGTTCGCCTGAAACGGCGCAGCCTCTTCGGAAATAAAAAACGGCTTGGAGGCGATTTTCCGCCAGAACGCTCCAATCTCGATCATCTCCTGAAGCGGCTGGAAACCGCGGTATTCGGTAATCATCATCGTATCGTTCAAACTCCCGGAGTCCTGTGCGACGACAAGCCGCATCGGATCATTTTTCCGCACAAGCGAATAGATTCTCCGCGCCGCGGAAATCATGGATGCATAGGGTTCTTTTCCCTCGTTCCGGTTAAACCATGTGCCATTCTGGAACATCGGATTGTATGCTCCGCCGTTGCGCGCCATTCCGCCGCCCATGGGTCCGTAATGGAAAAAAATTGCCGGATGATTTTCACGCCTCCGGACCTGATGGCGGATGATGGATTCCGCTGTCTTCCAGAAACGGGAATCGCCGATCTTTCCCGCGGACGCGAGCTGTGTTGCGATACGGGCAATCGGAAGAAATGAGTAATCCCTTCCGCTGCTGAGTCCGGCTTCGTCCAGACGTCTCGCATCCCGAATCCCCAGATAATGGTAAAAACTTGTAAACCCGAAGGATTCCTGCAGGGAAACCGATTCCGGAACGGGAGCGATAATGCCGTTGTCGTCAAACAGAGTCAACTTCCGTCCGTTGAGAAAGAGCAGCGAATTCTCCGTCCACACTTCCCGGAATCCGAAACGTTCCGGCCAGAGGGTATCGGCAACACTGCCATCCGCATTCAGGAGAACCGCATCCAGATCGTAAAGATAGGGCCGTCCGAGGTCCCACAGCATGGGATCACTCCATTCAGTCGAAAGATGAATCGTTTCCCGTTCTCCTCCGGCGGTAAATGTCCGGTCGGAAAAACTCCGGACTTTTTTTCCAGCGGCGGAAACCGAGCAGCGAAGCGTATACCGCTTTCCCGGTGTCAGTCCGGCACAGTCAAAGACGGCGTCAAGCCGTTTCTTCCGAACCGAAGGGCGAATGGAAACATGTTCCAGAGTTCCATTTTTCGATTCCGGGAAAAGCACGACATCTCCGGGCAGTCCGCGCCAGACAGGAAGCGGAGGACGGAAACCGCTCCCCAGAATCGCCCGGGCTGCCTTGTAATACCCATGAAGCGGATTCGCCTGCACATAAATGGCGATTTCATTTTCCATGCCCGGCCGGACTGCGCCGGTGACATCCAGCACTCCGCCGGGCCACTCCAGAACGCCTCCGTGACGGCCGTTGAGAAAAACCGCCGCAACCGTCTGCGGATCATCTATTAAAAGACGAATCCTTTTCCCCTGCCATGCCCTGGGCAGAGTCGTCTTCTGGCGATACCAGCCGGCATACCAGCTCTGTCCGATTTTAAAATGATCTGCCAGATTCATCCATTCTCCGCGTATAGATTTCGCGGAGCTCCAGTCTGCGGGGACATGCTCCGGCATCTGGAAAATCCCTTTTTCCGGCTCCTGAAGGGTCAGAGGATGGATCCGCGGATTGAACGAGCCCAGCGGAAGGAAATCCCAGCAGGCATCCGAAAGGCGGATCGGTGCCAATGACTCGGATGAGTGAAATTCCGGATTGAGAAATTGAATCTCAATGCTTCGGCGCGTAACTTCGGGTGCTTCCCCCGGCCGCCCCGTCCGTGTTTCAAGAATATAGGACCCCGAGCGCGGAGGCGAATTCAGGGTCATGGTCATTTCCCCATTCCGAATCGGCGGAACGCCTTTGACGCTCCGGACCACTTCCGCCCGTCCATTCAACAGATTCAGCGTAATGGATTCTCCCGGCTCCAGTTTGCGACCGGCTTTGAGTTTCACAGTAAGTTTTTCCTCCGGTTTCAAAGCAGCAGCGCCGTAACGATTGTCCGGCAGAATCGCGGCTACGGCATTGAGACGGAAGGTGTTTTCCGGACCGGCATAGAACTCATCGTAAAAGGGAAAGCCGGAACCTCCGGCGGAATGAATCCGGTCGTATGGTTCAAAAGTCCGGACGATTTCGTGTCCGTCCAGCGCGATGACGCAGGGAGCCCTTCCCGCGGCACTCTTGACAATATCCACCCGGAGCCAGCCTCCGTGAGACGGCGCTTCGGTCAGACGGAAAAAACGGCGGATTCCGTTCGCTTCCGTATACCGCAGCTGCCAGCCGGACTTCGCTTTGATCAACGGCCAGAGAGAGATCCGTTCCTTGCTGTTGTCGGTTCGGGCAAATCGGATCTGAAGCGTGTTGAATTCCGTCTTTCTTGCGGAAAACGTATCGTCGTAAATGTAAAATGTGACTTTGGAAATCTTCTCTTCCGGCCGGAAAGTGCGCGAAAACCCGGAAGCCTTCAACGCACCTGCGCCCGCGGCTTTCGTTCCGGATTCAAAGTATGCTTCAGGATTCTTCCGTTTCAGAAAACTTCCGATCTCCCCGGGGGAGTCAAAGCGGCAGACCTGAGCGCCGGAAACAGTACCGGCTGATACAAGAGCCATAACACCCATCATGCTGATTTTCAACAAAGACATCTTTCTCTCCTTTACTGTTTCTGAAGTCCTTGAACAAGGGCCCATGAATACCGGTTTGTCCCCGAATAGAGGGAGGGTTCCGGAATGAAATACAAAGAGTCGGCTGTCCGGGAAGCGGCATGACCGTCGAAATAGAGGATGGTGACGCTTCCTTTCGGGAACATACCTGGAGGCATGCTTTCATTTCCAAGACTTTTCGCACTCATTTCACGGGAATCCCCGATTCCGTGACGATAGTTGAAATAGGAAATCGTCGAAATCGCATCCCTCACGGGATTGGACTGAAGAACCCCATTCATGTAAAGCAGTCCGGCATCTCCGAAACTGATTGTGCTGCCCGGCTGAAGAGAAAAACTGCTTTTCCGGAACTTTGTTTTCATTGCCGCCCAATCCTCCTCACTGGAACCCGTCAGATTGGCATGCAGATAGGTATTGGCGCCATAGTGACCATGAGGCCATATATTCGCCGGGCCAAAGTTCGGTTCCCGTTTTTCCGCCGGACATTTATAAGTTCCACCCTTTCCGATTCCATGCTCAAAATAAACTCCGTAGGGACCAGCACTACTTCGGGTTCCGATTCCGCCATTCAACGCATTGGTAAACGGTACTTCCGGAGAAACGACTCCGTTCTCCCTCGGCTTGTAATTGTATGGAACCACACATCCATCATAATCCCCGATATACATGTGTTCCGCGCTCCCGATCGCTTTCAAGTTGGAGGTACAGCTGACCACCAGAGCTTTCCGGAGCGCTGAATTCAGGGAAGGAAGGAGCATAGAAGAAAGAATCGCAACAATTGCAATTACAATCAGAAGTTCTATCAGTGTAAAATTCATATTTCTGCGGTTCATCGTTTTTTCTCCTCTTTATTTTTCAGAATCTTTTTTAATCGGAGTGCGGCTTTTTTTCCGAGATCCCGTGCGCGGTCGATAAAAAGACGGCTGAAGTCTCCGGTTACGATGTACAGATCAGGATTTTTTTCAATCAGGGAATCCTCCAGAAATCCCGGATCAATCTGAATCAGAACTTTCCGCGCTTCCGGAAGACTCCGGACCGCCTGAAAGACCGTCTGATAAACATCAATTCCGCCAAAGGAAAAGATGGCGTCAATATTCTCCTTCAGAAGGATGGTCCGCAGGGAAGAATTTCCGCCTTCTGTCCGAACGACTTTCTCCGTCTGAGGATTTTTCCGTAACTCCTCTTCCAGCAGCTGGATAGATGGATCGCTCCCCCCGCAGATCAGAAAGCGGCGACAGTTGTTCCCTGCAAAAACTTCCGCCCGTTTTTTCGCAGCCCCCAGATAGTCCACATAAAGATAATGATCTGGATCGATATCAAATGATTCTGAGTAGAGATACGGTACCGCGACAATCGGGTATCCTTGTTCGATCAGCCGGTGAATCAGCGGCGCATGCACCTCAGGAGGACGGAACCATACCAGAGCGTCCATTTCCAGCGAGAGGAGGTTTTCCTGCGTGATTTCGTTCATTCTGGAAATACAGACATTGAAGTTGGACAGACTCAACTCATCAAGAAAACTGGAAATCATTGGCATGTCCCACCGAGGCAGAACGAAGAAGTCCTGATTGCAATACAGAAGTGCGATCATCCTGCTTTTTTCCTGGACATAGCTGGTTCCGGGAAGCGAAAAAAGACCGCGCCGTTTCGGCAGACGGGTAGCGTAGCCAAGACGGATCGTCTCATCGATCGCCTGACGCACCGTCCCCCGGGAAACTCCGAACTTTCGGCAAAGCTCCATCTCTTCCATCAGACGCACCTGTTCCGATCCCGCTTTCATAGAGCATTGGATCAGATACTGTTTGACAGGTTCCGTCCGAAGAACTTGTTTTTTCTCTCCCATTGCAGCGCTTTCATTTTCGACAGGTTAATGTCTAAAAAATTATACATTAATTAAATTATAGCAGATTTTTTTATTTTGTCAACCCCCCTTACTTTTCAGAAGATGGAATAATTGTGTTTTTCCCGGACAACCGGATACAAGCGTTTTTCCGTTGCGAATAATCCGGCCCTGTATACAGCCGGACCTAAGATGCTTTATAAACTTCTCATCGGCGAACCTGAATTTTCCGGACATCTGCCGGAGGAGTTTCCCGGACTCACGGAAAGAAAAAGAGATGCGTCTCAAGAACGCCGGGGAATATTTATCACCACTCAAAACACAGTGAAATATCAGAAAGGTTTGATTCATCATCAAAAGGAGGAGTTCCCCATAACTGCCGCACCATGAGCGGAGGCTTGCGTCATAATTCTGATATCCATGTCAACTTACAATATGCGGCCATAGCGGAGTTCAGGAATGCGAAGTCCAACGAAAGCGGAAGGGAATTTTGACAGGACTCAATGTCCCTGATCAGAACTCCGTTATCACGGTATTCCGCTTCTGGAATAGGTCCTGGAAGATCGGATCATTGGCGATTTCTCCGGCATTCCGGATTCGCCTGACTCCCGGGGGCAGATGAAGCGGGGCGGAAACTCCCCGTTCCAGCAGGAAGCAGCGGACAACACCTTCCCTCATGGGAAGACGCGCATCCTCCTCCGGATTATCTCCGATGGCGATAATGCGATCCGGGGAAATTCCAAGCTCTTTCAGAGCCCGCTTCCAAACACCTTTTTCTCCTTTGCATCCCCGGATGAGATCGGTGGAAAGAAGCTTGGAAAAGCGGGACTTTCCGGAAGCGGCATCGGCCAGACCGCAGCATTCCAGTTTCAGCAGGCATCCAAGACGCGGATTGTTGCTGATGACAGAAACCGGCATCCCGTAGTCGGTCAGTTTGACGACCAGTCCAACCGCATCCGGGAGGACTTCCATATTTTCCGCATGCCATTTCCGGAATACCGGAAGCGCCGCGGCAAGAGAAAGCCCCAGCGGAGGGAGAAAATCGGGATAATCCCAGAAAACATTTTTCTTTGCCGTCTCAGAAATGATTCTTTCCGCTTCAGGTCTTGGAATTCCTGATTCTTCTGCAAGATCGGCAATCAGAGGAAATAAAAAATTTCCTTCCAGAATCCTGTCCAGAGCATGAGAACGGTAGCGGGTCAAGGTGTTGTCGATATCGAACAGGACATGAGCGATTCCGGATGAGTACATGTCTACTCCTTTCTGCAACCATCCGGAAGAAGGAGTCCGTATTGAAAACGGTTCTCATAGTTCCGATCATTTCCTGCCCAGGCATGGCAGGCAATGCGTTTTTCCCCTTCCGTATCATCCGCAATGATGTCGAATCCGATTTCGGCAGGACCGGTGCATCCGATGGCACGCCAGGGAATTTCAATAAGGCAGGAGTATCGGCTTCCCTCGTCTTTGAGAGACCAGCGGATCTGTTTCAAGTCCAGATTCGGCGATCCAGTCAGCGCAGCGGGCAGCCCGTTGGAGGAAGCCGGGGCAAGAAAGAGCCGATAGACACTCCTGCCGGGAAGAACCTTGTCCAGTCCCCTTTCCGGTTCTGCATCGAGGAAGAGCTCAATACAGTCGCCGGTCCATGGTTCTCCCGGAAGGCGTACTCCGCGCCGATGGTCACGGACCGAGGCGGTGACTCTCAGGCTTGTCCTGCGCGCTTCCACGGAAAAAGTCAGAGCGCCTCCGACAGAAACCGTTTCTCCGCTCCGGATGATTTTGCAGGGAGGAATCGGATTGAGCTTCCGGCGTTTCTGCGTCGCGCCAGAAAACCAGAGCAGTTCCGGATGCGGATTTTCTGTCTGAAAAATCCGGGTTGCGGAAGTATTCGGAGGAATTGTGAAACGATGAATTTCTTTTTCTCCGAGAAGACGCGCGGTCAGCGCCTGCGGCACATTGGTCCGGTTCAGGAATTCAACCGCCAGGCGGCCGGAGTCCAGGAAGCGCGCGCCTGGAATTTCGAGCTCCTCCTGCGGATGAAATACGATCTGTTTCAAAGTTTCTTCCAGATTATTCCCTTTCAGATAAACCGGGGATTCCGTCAGAAGCGTTTTTCCTCCGGTGTTGACAGGATTGGCAAACAGATCAAATGCCCGGATTCCCTCCGGAACGGAGAAGAAGAAACGGTTTCGGTTGTCGAGCGCCCAGATGGCGGCGGTTTCCGTACCGTCCGCACTCCGGTAGCAGTAGCCGTTGATTCCCTGCGGGAGCTTTGCCCGCCCGAGCGGAACGGCTCCGCGGAGAAAATGGACAAAAGCGTTCTGAGCGACTGCCGCCGCATTCGGAACCGCCTTGAATCCGAACCAGGTCTGGTCCGCATCCTGCCGGACATACACTTTTTCAAACAACTGCCAGACATGAAGCGGCGTCGACACCTGAACACCTTCTCCAAGATCAATCAGATAACGCCGTGCAAGATTTTCCGGTCGGAGGAACTGCGGATTATTCCTGCGGTATTTCTGCGCATCGCGAAGGGAATGAATGTAAAACAGTTCCGAATTCCAGAGCGGCACGCCGGGACGGTATTGGCGGCGAAGTCTGTTTAATTCGTCCAGCAGCTGCACCGCGGGGATTTCCGAAGTGTCCAGCGCCGTTTTATACGGATGGAAGGAGACAGCATCCAATGTCTGAAACGCTCCGAGTTCTGCGCATTTTCCTGTGTAGTTTCCGCCGGCCGCGCCGTAATCCTCGGTGGCGCAGATTCCGATGATCCGGCAATCCGGATCGGCTTTCTTCGCACTCCGGAAGGCTTCTTTCAGATAAGAGGTATAACGGGCTGGATCTGTCAGTCTCAGATTGGGCTCGTTGATGATCTCGTAATAACGGACGCGTCCCTTGCAGTTCCGGACATAGGCTTCAATATAGTCACGCCAGTCATCCATCTGCGGATAAACCGTAACGCTTTTCAATGGATTTTTCCGGGATTTTTCTCCGTCCCTGACCATGAACCAGTGATTCTTCCGGACCTGAACGGGATTTCGGGATTCCGGGTTCCAGGAAAACGCGTCGCTGTCAAGACAAATGAAGGCAATCAGTTCACTTCGGACAAAGGCATCCAGGTATGAATTGAGGAAGGAAAAATCAAATTTTTTCCGTTCCGGATTCACGTACCATGAACGGGAGAGTTCGTATTCGAACAGCCGTACCACCGA
>CALXMJ010000094.1 GCA_944389445.1 uncultured Victivallales bacterium
AGCTACCGGGATCCGGATGCGCTGCGCCGTCTGGTCCGTCCGTATCTGAAAATCTATGCCGACCGGATCGGAGAATACATCTGCTTTTCGGTTCTCCGCGGGTACTACAAACGGATTGTCTGCAAAATCAGGGCCAAAAAGGCCAATCCCCGGCTGCAATACACGTTCCCGGCGGAGGAAAATGCGTTTGAATCGCTCTCCGGAATCGCCCTTGTGTCCCGGACGGAACCCGCCCGCCAGCTGAAGTTCTACGACCGCTACGGCGCGCCGCCTCTCTGGGGGAACATTTCCCGGGAAGAGTATCTCCGGAAAATGGATCATCTTGCCAGGGAAGAATACTGCATCTCCAGAGAAATGCGCTCGGGTTATGTGATTCTCTGCTATCCGGTGATCTGCTGCGGGGAACTGCTGGGCGAACTCGGCTCTTTTCTTCCGGAGGATTCCTATTCGGAGGCAGTTCCCGAGCTGATGCGGGAAATCGCCGCAAAAATTGCCCGGAATTACTGACATCATCTCCGTTCTCTCCAATAAAGAGAGAATAGATGGCTTTCCTGTTGCATTTTCCTTTTGCTTCGCGTATAATGAAAAGCGAGCAGTCAAGGATTTCATCAGGAGAAGAAACATGCAGCAGAAAGCCGTTGTTTATTTGATTCCGTTTGCCCATCTGGATCTTTTCTGGGCGGGCAGCCGTGAGGAGTGCCTGTCGCGGGGGGCGGAAGTCATTCTGACCGCTCTCCGGCTTCTGGAGAGGTATCCGGATTACCGGTTTATGATAGAAGCTGTGAATTTCCTCGAATATTTCCGGGAGGCGTATCCGGAAGAGTTCCTCCGGCTTGATGGATTTGTCCGGAAGGGACGCCTGGAAGTCATCCCGGTCCGTTCGATTCTCTATACCCAGCTGCCTTCCGGAGAGACTCTGGTGCGGAACTGTCTTACCGGACGGGAATGGTGTGAACGTCATTTCGGCTTTTCCGGAACAACGGCTTCTCTTTCGGATATCCCGGGGGTTACGCCGCAGCTGCCGCAGATTGCAAAGAAATCCGGATTCACCGGACTTCTCCTGTCGCATGGGACTCCTCCGCACACCGACCGGGTCTGGTATGCGGCACTGGACGGAACGGAAATTGCCACTTATGCGCCGATTCATTACGGACGCTGCCGACGGCTCTTCGCAGAAGCGGAGCAATATGAAGCCATGTGCGCGAATGAGGCGCAGATCGAGCGGGAACTTGGCGGCATGGATTATCCGCAGCTCTGTCAGTTCGGAACCGATCTCTGTGTTATTCCGGAGCAGGTTGTGGAGAATTTTCACCGCTGGAATGCCGATGGGCACCGGCCTTTTCTCTTCTGTACGCCGGAAGAGTATTTTAAACAGAATTTTCCCGCAAAGACCCGGCGGATTTCCGGCGAAATCCCCTGTCTCTGGCCGAATGTGGAAAGCAGCTGGCCCGATCTCTGGCCGCAGGATCTCCAGGCGGAAAATGCAATGTTCCTTGCGGAATTTCTTGAAGCGGTCCGGGGTGGCTCCGCCCGTTCGCGGAACTCTTTGAAACAGGCATGGAACTACCTTCTGGACTCAATGGATCACAACCAGAACGGAATCGGGGGAGAGATTGCGGATACGGAGAAAAAAGAACTGAAGCAGTGCGCCCGTCTGACTGCGGAGCGCCTGGCCCGTGAATCTGCGATGATTCTTGCCGCGCGGATTCCGGCGCCCCGGCCCAACTGTTTCCCGCTCGTAATCTTCAACCGTCTTTCCTGGAAAAGAAAGGAACTGGTGCGTGCGCGGACTTCGCTGTACGGGCCGGGAAGTGCCAGGCATCCGCAGCTGGGAGAAAACAACTTCCGGCTCATTGACGACAGAGGAAAGGAGGTCCCGTTCCGTCTGGTCAGGCACCTCCGGATGGTGGCGGATTCGATAGAGGTTGAATTCCAGGCAGAAGTCCCCGCATTCGGTTGTCGAGCCTGGTTCCTGGAGATTGCGGACCCATGTCCCGTGAGTTCTCCGTTCCGGATAGACGATGGAAATGTCCGGGATCTCCACCATCCGAATTGTGCCGCCGGAGAGACCACTGTGGAAAGTCCGCTTCTGCGGCTGACCATCAATCGGATTACCGGACATCTTTCCCTGTTTGACAAACGGACTCGGCGTTTCCTGTTTGTCCATGCGGAACTGATCGGACGGGAGGAGATCCGTGGCGACTACATATGCAGCATGACGCTGACGAACCGTACGATTCCTGCCGTTGTCGAAACCATCGAAATTCAGGAAAACTCGCCGGTTGTCTGCCGGATCCTTCTCCGGGGAAGCATCTACGGTCTGCGATATGAGCAGCGTCTCACCCTTCCGGCGGAAACGGCGGAACTGGAACTGGAAAACACAATTCACTGGAAATGCGGTTCCTATGTGCGTCTGGAGCAGACCTTTCCTTTCCCGGATGCGGAAGAATCGGGGATTGAATACGGAGTCCCCTTTGGAAAAGTCCGCTATCCGGAAACCGTTTACAAGGACGGACTCTCTTTCCGGGACATTGTTACACCGGAACGCGGCAGCAATCCCGATTCTGAAATTGAACATCTGCGCCTGGCGTCTCAATGGGTCGCGTTCGGCTCCTCCGGACATTTTACGACGATCGGCTGCGACCATCGGCTCTGGGAATTTGATGCGCATGAAATCCGGAGCTGCATGATCCGCGGAATCGGTTATTGCAGCGGAAGCGGGGAAATTCTCGCCGATGGAACCCATAAGGCAATTCAGCGTCCCCCGGACGGTACATACACCTGCCGCTACCGGATCCGGGCAGGCATGCGCCCGGAATGCGGCTGGGAACTGAATGCTCCGCTTTATCCGGTCGGGGTCGGCCGCTGTATTCCCGAAAAGGACGGAAAAATCCTGTTCCCCAATCTGCCGGATACGACCGGCAGCGGAATTTTCTGTTCCTGTGTCAAAGAGGCGGAACAGGTTCCCGGCGCGATCATGGTCCGTTTATTTGAAATGTTCGGGAAAAAGGCGGAACTCATCCTGCCGGATGGAGATTGGATGGAGTGCGATCTGATGGAACGGAATCCTGTCACAGTGTCCGGGACCCTGATCTTTTCTCCCTTTGAGATTAAGACCCTGATCCTGAAAAAAGCACATTCTCTCCAATAAGAAGAGAATGGCGGGGGAAGGGTGTTGACAAAAGTATGGAAATCTCCTATAATGAAAAATAAAAAAAGGTGCATCATCATGAAAACGACCGGATCAACCATTCGCAATGGGAAAAGAATTTTTACATTGATAGAGCTCCTCATTGTAATTGCAATCATAGCAATACTGGCGGGGATGCTTCTTCCTGCATTGAATTCCGCAAGGGAGAAAGGAAGATCCATCCGTTGTCTTTCCAATCTGAAGCAGTTCGGATTGGTTTCTCTGGAATACACGCAGGAGAATGACGGCTATGTGATTCATCTCGGATCGGAGACGACGGTCGGGAAACTTTGTGTCTGGTACAATGCCATGGCTCCTTATCTGGTGAGAAGGAAAACTCCAACGGTATTCGACTGGAAAAATTACTGCTGTCCCAATAAAGTTTCTGCCTCTGAGGTTATCAGTGACAGTTACGGGATTATTTCCGGAGCCAATGTCTATGCCGGCGAGAGCATCAAGACGTTCAAAATCGAAAAGATGAAACAGGCTTCAAGGCATTTCCAATTCATGGACGGCAATTCCTCTCTGCTGAACTATTTCAACAGTTCCTATGCCGGCTGGCTGCAATACGGGGAAACCTGTGTTTCCGGCCACTGGAACAGCTCTGCTTTCCGACATACAGGTTCAAGACTGAACGTGCTCTATTTTGATGCCCATGTTGCGCTTCTGGATCATACGCAGGTCCATGGCAGTGACAAAATCAAGGAGCAGTGGTATTTTGATGAATCTCTGCGCTGATTCCGGAATTGAACCTGTGCATCGGAGAACGCCGCCGCATGAATTTTTCCGGGAATGGAAATTCTCTTTGAAAGAACCGGTCGCATCAGGCCTGAATCCTGATTCCGCAAGGCAGGCGGTTCCTGACAGACAAAATGAACTGCAGCGGACAAAACCGGTTCAGGGTATTTCAGAAAGGGTCCCCGATATTGTGTTCCTGTCAATAAGGCGGATGGCAGTCCCGGCCGGGTTGGAATGGTTTTGACAATTTTCTATTTTATATTGTGCCGGCCTCAGACCGTGTTATTCCGTTTTGCCTGTTCTTTCCGATAGACAGAGGGGGAGACTCCAATATAACGGCGGAATGAGGTGGAAAAATAGAGCGAGCTGCTGAATCCAAGCCGGGCGGCGATTTCCTTGAATGAGAATTGACCGGCGGCGACCAGCTGTCTGGCATGCTCCATGCGGATTTGCTTCCAGTAGGTATGAGGTGTTGTATTTAAATAGTAGCGGAAAAGTCTGTTCAGCGTGGTCCGGCAGATTCCCAGCTCGGCGGCGAGACCTTTCACTGAAAGCGGTGTATGCAGACACGATTCCATTGCCCGGATTGCATTTGTCAACAGTGACGGCAGACAGGGGTCATCCATGCGTGAGAAAGATTCCGCCAGGAACAGCAGCAGTTCATATCCCTTGAGAGAATTCGTCGGAGCATCCTCCGGTTTTTTATTTTTCAGAAGAGGAATGAACGCTCTCATACGCGATGCAATGCCGCCTGAATTCCGGAAATCAGGGAATTTTATGGTATGACATTCGGAAATGCCAAGTGTTTCCACCAACAGCTTGACTGCCGTGCCGGAAAAGCAAAGCTGGAGCTCTCTGGAATGTTCCCCTCTTCCGGAACGGATGGTCAGGTTGTCGCCGGGATAGGTCAGAAACAGATCGCCGGCACCAAGAACATATTTTTTCCTCTGGCATTCATACACGACATTCCCTTCCATTACCAGCTCCATGACCAATCCGGAATAATTGTTCCGCTTTATCCACCAATTTCCGGATCGGAAATTTTCCGCAAAATGGTGTGGCCACAGCACCAGGGAATAGGGATAGACATCGTACCAGTCTTCTTCGATTACATGCTTCATTGATTTGCTGTACCCCGGAGAACGAATATCGAAACTTTTCGGGAAACGCATGATACGGCTGCCATGCGCCACGTTTTTCCCATCCGCATTTTTGCTCCAGGACCAGGCATCAATGTTCCAGCGTCTTCCGACATGAAACGTATTTTTCATAAAAACACCTTACTTCCCCAGATTTCAATATCTCTGCTACAAAATTATATATTTATATGTTTTTTGCAAGTTGAAAAAGGAATTTTTTATTATATTTTCTTCTCAAAATGGAAAGCACAGCGATTCAGATAATCCTAAACAGATGGAGGCATTCTATGAAAAAAAGAAAAAGGAGGCTCTTTTCATTCTCATTGATTGAGTTGCTGATCGTTGTTATGATTATTGCAATTCTTGCAGGACTTCTTCTTCCTGTGTTGAACAAAGCCAGGGAATCTGCAAGATCCTCCGCATGTATTAATAATTTGAAAACGGCAGGAATCTCTCATCTTTTTT
Source organism: uncultured Victivallales bacterium (assembly GCA_944389445.1). GTDB lineage: Bacteria > Verrucomicrobiota > Lentisphaeria > Victivallales > UBA1829 > UBA1829. The sequence continues at coordinate 5,533 of CALXMJ010000094.1, forward strand.
ATGCCGATACCTATGACGGCTATTATCTTCAGGCCGGGCCGAACTCCACTGGCACAAGTACAAATACATGGAGCAATTACTTCTGCGGGGGGTCTCCGCTGATGAATGCCCTGCTGCCGGTGAAAGAAATTGAAAAAAGCGGGAAAAAATACAAATTCTCTCAATCCTTATATTGTCCTTCACAATGGAATTTGTTCTCCGCTGCAAAAGAGGCGAATCAGCTGGGCAGTTTAACATACGGTTTCGTCGGATGGAACATGGAGGGGGGAATTCAGAACCGGCTGGGCAATTTTGTCGTTGTAACGGGACGCTACAAACTTGTATTCGGTCCGAAAGTCAAGTATCCGGTGGAAACATTGCTCGTTTCCGATTCCATTCGAACAGACGCCGGGACGGTTTATCCTCGCCTCGGAGCAGCGGAAATCTATCTGAAAAACAGCGGGACCTCAACGATCGGATTCCTTCATTCCATGAGAGCCAACATCTGTTATTTTGACGGTCACGTGGCGGCGGCTTCCCCTGCGGCAATGGCGGCATCTCGGAACGAGATGAAATACTATGCCTATGCCGATGGCGCATGTATGAGTTTCTGACATCAAATGAACATAGTCAATTTTCTAGGAGGCGGAAGTATCATGAGAAAAATATTTGGAATCTGCGTGTTTCATGTGTTGGCTTTCGCGGTTGCCGCCGCACCGTCAACCGCCTTGAAATTCTCTCAGTATGGTGAAATCGAAGCCGCGGGGGCAATCGGGACAATTACGGTTGCAAATGAAAAATGGCACAGCATCTTTTCCCGAAAATTCCAGAACGGAAAGATCGCTTCCCCCGGAAACGGCAGGAAAATATTTTCCGCAAACTTTTTTTTCAGCGGAAGCGAAGGAGCGGTCCGGGAGACTTTCAGTCAGAAAAATGACGGGAGTTTTCTTTTGGATGCAAAACTTGCTTTTGCGCCGGCGTTGAAGGCAAACCGCATCTCTCTGAACTTTACGCTTGATGCATTCAATTACGGACTGCTTATTGACGGCAAAGAGATCCTTCTGCCGGAAAAATCCGGTAAAATATACGAAGGCAATCCGGAAGAATTGATTCTCCGCGGAATCGGAACCGAAGAACTGATTCTGCGCCCACGCGGTGGACGTGTTCTGGTGGAGGACAACAGGGCGCGGAACGGCGAACAGCTTACACTCAGCCTGTTTTTCAAAGTTCCTCCCGGGCCTTGCTCACAAGCTGAACTTTCCCTGGAAGGCAAAGTCCGCAAAATCAAATTCCTCCCGGTTTCCATTGCAAAAGCCGTCAACCGTTCCATCTCCGATACCGCGGAACGTCCCGGATGGACACTGCAAGGCAGCAATAATGATCTCAGTGCCTTTCAGGGCAAGTCCGGTATTTACGGCGGAGTGCCTTTTCAACCGGAACGGAATATGGCAATCGCCGTCGGCGGACCAAAACGGAGCGGAGCTGTTCGGGAGCAGACTCTTGAACTGGCGGCAGCTGTCCGGGGAATGAATGCCGTTGAGCTGCTCCATACATCCGCATGGACAACTCCGGCAGAACTTGGCGAGATGGAAATCCTGTTCGCCGGCGGGCGGAAACAGCTCATACGGCTGAAAGGACAGAGGGATCTGGGCGACTGGACCGACGGGAGTTCGTATTCCAATGCCGTCCCGGTCTGGACGAAGGAAAACCGGCATCTCTACCTTTCCGGATTTTCTCTCCGGTATCCCGACCCGGTCCGGATTACATTCCGCGCGGTGAATCGTGACGTATTCTGGTTCGTTTGCGGCGTTACGTTCAGCGGACAGAAGGTGCTCTCGCCCAGAATCAGTTCAACCCTCCGGATCGCCGCTCCCGGCAGAGAGTGGAATGTTCTTCATTTCCGGAACCGGACGATTCCCGGGAGTGCTCTTGATTTCTCCGGGATGCTTGATGCTCCCGCTGGGAAATACGGGCGGGCTCTTCCGAAAAAGGATGGATCATTCCGATTCTCCAATGGAAAAGAGCTCCGCATTTTTGGCATTAACATCTGCCAGTCCGCCTGTTTCCCCACATCGCGGCAACAGGCGGATCTGCTGGCAGACCGGATTGCTCGTACAGGATACAATGCGGTCCGCCTGATGAGACCCTCGAACAGTCTGCAAATGGATCCGGAAGGAAAAGTCGCATTCCATCCTGCAAAAATCAAAGCATTCGATTACTTGATTGCGGCACTTCGCAAACGCGGAATCTACTATACATTTGATATGTTCATTGATGCGAATGATAAGGACAACGACCTTCTGAATGCCTTGGTCTGCGGCAGCCACGAAACCCGGGCAACCTGGCGCAGAATGGCAAAAATGATCCTGCGGCACAGAAATCCTTATACCGGACTGATGTATGCCGAAGATCCCGCCATGCTTTTCTGCAATCTGCTGAACGAAGACAACATCACTGCGCGCTGGGATTATTCCAAAGAAACCCGGACCCTCTATACCGGACTTTTCAAAGCATGGTGTAAAAAAAGGGAAACTTCCGCGGAACGCGTTGATGTCTCCAATCCCGTTTTCCTCGAGTTCCTGCTGGGATTGCAGGAAGATTTCCATCGCGACGGGAAAAAATACCTGCGGGAAGTCATTAAAACGGATCTTCCCGTTACCAGCCTGAATTTCCGTACGGAAACCTATCTGATTCCCATGAGAGAAAATTTTGATGTTGTGGATACCCATATGTATCATGCACATCCGATGTTCAAAGGACGCGCATGGCATTCGGAGCGGATGTTCTCCATGCAGTCTGCCATTTCCATCATGGCAAAGGATTTGCCGGGTTATATCATTCACAACCGAATGTATGGAAAACCTTTTTTTGTCACGGAATACGATTTTGGAAAACCGAATCCATCCGTTGCGGAAGGAGGCGCTCTCATAGGAGCTTACGCAGGATTGCAGGGATGGACCGGTATCTTCCATTTCTGTCTGAGTCATTCTGTCCGCCGGGTGGAAACGCAGACTCCCGCACTGGATGCGTTTGAAACGGTCGGCAATCCGGTCAAGCAGCTCGGAGATCGAATTACAGCAGCCCTGTTTCTCCGCGGCGATGTTCAACAGGCACAAAATGCCTGGGCTTTCACGTTCCCTCGCGACGGAGTCCGCAACGGAGAGCAAGTCTGGATTTCCAGTAAATTCAAGTATCTTGGCCTGGTTTCCCGGATCGGAACCGCCGTAACGGAAAATGGCCTTCCGGAAGGCGTTCGCAGAATCCCGGTCTCAATGGATTATGCTTCGGCAGGACCGGATGCGGAGGCCTGGCGCAATGCGATTGAGAAGAAACGCGCGGTCAGTTCCACCGGAGAAATTATTATGGACGCTGCAAAGGGAACCTTCTCTGTCGTTACGCCCCGTACCGAATCGCTTACGCTGGAAGGTGGAATGCTTTCCGGCAACGTGCTTCGCGTAAAGCATGGCACCGGACGCCAGAACGTCTCTCTGATTTCATTGGATGGAAAACCTCTCTCTGTCAGCCGCAGAATGCTGCTGCTCCATCTGACAGATCTGACGAACAGCAATTCAAAAGTGCTGATTTCAGGGAATCACGCTGTTCCCCGTGAGCTCGGAACGTTGCCGTTGCTGGTTCGGAAGGCAACGGCGGAGGTCGAAATTGTCGGTGATCTGCCGTTCACCGTAACGGCATTGTCCGCAGACGGTGCTCCTCTGGGGCTTGTCAAAACCTCCAGGGATAAAAAAAGTTCGCGCTTCTCAATAGATATCGGCATGTTTCCCGAAGGTGTCATCGCGTATGAACTGACCCGCTGAAGAGAAATTCCAGATTTGTGCAAGTTCGGTCAGAAGCTTCGGAGTTTGATCCATTAGAAGCGGAAGCCGCGATCAATCTGCAAAAGACATGCACACAATCGGTCCGGCCGGCTTCGCAGTCTGCCGAGAGAAGCTGCCGGAACGCCGGACCTTTTCGATTGCATTCGGAATAGTCGGCTTTTCCGTATCGAACCGGAGAAGAACGATCCAGCATTATCATTCCGGAGAAGTCCGATGAGAAACCGAGGAACATTCCAATGTTTCAGAGCGCGTCGAGACAGTTTCTCACGGAGGCTGCATGATCGGAAGAGGCGTTCGCATTCAAGGCGTTTCAAAAGAAAACGTGGTTCCAGTCCGACATTCTCTGCGAAACTGAAACGGAGTGGTTCCCGTAACGGAGCGGAACACCTTGGTCAGATGATTGCCATCACAGAAACCGCATTGCAGCGCAATTTCTCCAATGCCGGAATGAGTCTGCTTCAGCAGTTCACAAGCCTTCTGGATCCGGATCGTCCAGAGATAATGATTGGGAGACATTCCCAAAGTCCGCTGAAAATGCCGGAACAGGCTGCGTTCCGACATCCCTGAAATCTGACTCAATTTCTTCAGGTCCAAAGGTTTCCTGTAATGAACATGCAAATATTCCACTGCCGGCTGAACCAGCCAGAGCTGTTCTTTTTCCTCTTCGGTGGAATCCCCCCGAGCCAGATAAACCACAAGTTCTGTAAACATCAGGGGAATCATGATATTTCTTCCAAGCCGTTTCCGGTGGGTTTCATAACTCAAACGCCGAACCAGATTTTCACAAAGGGCACGATCGTTGACGGGAATTCTCAACACCGGTTTCAGTGGATCGAATTCATGTCCGTCGCGCGGATAAAGAAATTCGATCAGAGGCAGGTTCGCCCCCTCCAGGGCAGGCAGCGGAGCCGATGCGTCATAAATTACCACAACAACCTCAAAATCAACGAGATTGGAGAAGGAATCCACCGTTCCAGGATGTACAATGAGAACATCCCCTTCCTCCAGAGGAAAATAACGCATTCCGACCCGATGTTCCGCCCTGCCGCGAACAACCAGAATCAGTTCCGAGAATTCATGTTCGCGCAACTCATCCGCCATGACCGGATCCTGCCCCGGCTCCCGGACCAGCAGTTTTACTGCAATCGGAAATTTCTCCGGCTGCGGATAGTTGAGATACCTCCCCACTCCTCCGTCTCCTCTTTTTTTTGGCGGGAATATACTGTATTTTGGCGCTATTGTCAAGGATTTTTTCCGACAATCGAGTATAATATGATGGAAAAACAATATCAGGGAGCTGAAAATGATAATTGGAAAGCATGGGGATAAATTTACAATGATAGAACTTCTTGTTGTAATTTCAATTCTGGCAATTCTTTGCTCGCTTCTTCTTCCTGCTTTGAGCAGTGCACGGGAGAAAGCCAGGGAGATCGGATGTGTCGGGAATCTGAAACAACTTGGACTTGTCCTGGCATCATATGCCGGGGACAACAACGAGCGCTATCCGTATGAAGAGGGGCGGCTGGACATTGCGAGAAGAATCTTTCCGAGAGCACTCAACCCTTACTATGCCAGAAAATCGGAAGACTGGAGACTGGGCAGAAAAACGGTTGGTGTCACTTTCTGTCCTTCTGTTCCGGTTCGGAAAACGGAGGCGAGCGAAGGAACTGTCACCAATTACGGCTTTGCCACAAACCTTTTCCGTGGAAGTTCCATGGATGCGCAGCAGGAAACTGTCGGCATCGCAACCATGACCGGAAGCGGGGCGGAGAGGAAGGCAAACCGGATCACGAAAGTCCTTCCGCAAAGCGCGGTGGCATTCTGTCTTGAAATGACCGAAACCGGAGAGGCGGTCCCTAAAGGCGAGGTGATGATCTATCCGAACCGCACGCAGGATAACTGCTGGGTTTCAAGAACCAAAAACGGCGGCGAATATGTCTCCGTTTACCATCGGAACAACGATCCTTTTCTGCAAAGCGGCGGTTCCGCAAGACTTCTGCACAAAAACATTGCACGGATTCTGCTGGACAAGGATACAGCCTGTCCGCTTCCATAACAACAATGAGGTTTCCGGAATGAGAACAATTCCAAGACATTTCAATCTCTCATACGGCATGGAAGGTGTTGTATGGGATGGAACGCAGCTTGTAAAAAAGCCTGAAGAGGAAATCAGCTTCGATATCGACAGCATGAGAGAGGCCGGCATGACGGAAATCATGATTTCCAGCTACCATCTCGAAGAACCAAGCAATTTCAATCTGGATGCCGAGACCCGGCGGATCGGCCGGGAACTTGAAAAACGGGGAATGAAAGCAAATCAGCATCATGGCTATGCGGCATGTCTGGCACGGCCGGGAAGTTCGCAGAGACAGGTCGTGGAAAATCTGAAACGCTGCATTGATTTCAGTGCAAATCTTCATGCGGACAATCTTGTTCTGCATCTCGGGAAGCTGGCCGGGCACGAAGCCAGCATGACGGAGGAAAAAAAATCCTTTCAGAGCGTTCTGGATCAGTTCGGGGAGGATGTCGTGATGGATCAGATCGCGGAAAACATGCGGGAAGCCGGGGAATATGCGCGGAAAAACGGACTCCGCATTGCCCTGGAGAATCTGGATGCGTTTCATCATCTGAGTAACATTGTTCAGCTTCCTGAGATCATCCGCAGGGCCAATCATCCGGCGGTTGGAGCCTGTCTGGATTTCGGTCACGCCCATTGCGCGGGAGTTTCTCCGGTCCGCTGGATCCGCATTCTGGGATCGAAACTTTTTACAACCCACATTCATGACAATCACGGGAACACGCGGAACATCCGGCCGGGAGAACTCGTTGATGCGACAAAAGAGTTCGATGAACACCTCTCGCCCGGACTCGGGACCATCTCCTGGTCCGACTGCATCACGGCGTTGTGGGAAATCCATTATCCGTATACACTCAGTTTTGAAAGCTGCTGGCCCGGAGTTTCCGGGGCGAAACGCTATCTCTATTCCGAACGTTTCTGGCGGGCGGCGGAAGATACCGCCATGCGCCGCTTGAATTATAAAGAAAAAGGAGCATAATCTATGAATTTGATGAAACATCTTGCAGGCGTTTTCGTCGGTGCGGCGCTTTTCCAGCCTCTCTGCGGGGCGGAAGTTCTTTTCCAGGGATTCGGAAAACCGTGGACCTTCTATTCGGGAACGGCTCTCTCGGAAAAGAATGATGCCGTTTCGATGCCGGTCAAACCAGGGGGAATGTACATCGGGCTGCGCAGAGAACTCAAAAAGGGAGTTTACTCCTGCTCTTTTGAGTATAAATTCGGAAAAGCTCCCTCTTCGGGAACGGTGTTTCAGTTCTGTTATACAGGCAGCCCGTCCCTTTATGTGAATCTTCTGCCGGGAACGAGTTGGTCGTCCGTCCGCTTCCATCTGGCAAACACGGAAGAAGGAATGGTAAAATTCGGCCTCGGGATCAACAGCGCATCGGAGAATCGCCTGGAGCTCAGAAATTTTAAGATCGAACAGCTTTCCGAGGCGGATTTCCGGAGCATGATCTATCCGCAGAGAACCGATTTCTGGTTCAACCGGAGCAGCGACAGAAAAAACAGTACGATTTCCGTTGAAAGGGCGGACGATCATGTGCTTGCAGGAGAAAGAATCACTCTGAAAGCTGGACCGCAGTTCAAAACGGACGGCACTCTTTTACTGATGACACTCGACCTCCCTCTTCCCCGGGGAAAAAAATATCGCCTCTCCTGCGATCTGAAAAGCGACAGGAACGGGAGTGCCCGGATCGCCGCCTCCGACGAATACCGGACCGAACGGATCGGAAACGAATGGAGAAAGATCACTTTCGACTTCCAGCGGAAATCCATGGCAAAACCGACCGCAAATGTCTCCTTTCAAACCCTGAACAAAGAGATCCGGGAACTTTCCGTCAAGGATCTGAAACTGGAAATGGTCGACTGAATGAAGACTCTGCTTCTTCTGGCTGCCGGAACAGCCGGATTCCTCTGTCATGCCGGAAACCTGCTGCCAAATTCCAGTTTTGAACTCGGATGCGCCGGATGGGGGATCCGGACTACGATTCCCAAAAAAGACGGACATTACCGGGTCATCCGGGAAAAAATATCCTTCGGAAATGCTCTGCACGGGAATTCTATTCTGGAACTGCCGAATCCCGATGGACATGCAGTTCAGGTGTGCTCCGTCGGAATTCCGGTAAAACCCGGGAAACACACGTTTTCCATCTGGCTCAAAGGCTCCAGCACTTTCCCGGTCGAACTGCAGCTCTTCAGCACCAGAAAAGGCAACTGGTTCTGCCCGGGGAAAAAGTTCACCGCTGCGGCCGAATGGGCCCGCCATGCTCTGACAGCGACAATCCCGGAAGGTTTTTCCGAAGTAGTTGTCCGGGTCCAGTTTCGCTCTTCGGGGACTCTTTTCCTTGATGCGGCGCAGCTGGAACGGGGTGAGAATCCATCCTCTTACCAGCCTGCGGACCGGATGGAAGCGGCTCTCAGCATGGAGAATACATGGGTTCCCGCCGGCGAGCGGAAGGTCCATCTCCATGCCGTTCTTTACGAGGGAAAGGAAACAAACGTGGAATTCCGTCTGCGTGCGGAGAACCGGATTACCGGCTGGAAAAGAGAGATTCGGAGAACAGAGACCCTTGTTCCGGGCAGAGCGGTTCGGTCGGTTCTGCCCCTCCTGATGGACAACAGGGGATTCATCGAACTCTCCGGGAACTGGAGCAGAGGAACTGTTCTTCCGTTTTACACCGCTGTTCTGAATCCGCTTCCTCCGGGCAGATATTCTCCGGAACAGGGATTTTGCACCGGAGTCAATGAAACTGGCGTGTTCCGGAATACTGGAGAGGCTCAAAATCCGTATCAAGGGCTCGGTATCGACTTTTCCGAGCATTTAAAAATGCTTCACGCAACCGGCGTTTCGGTG
>CALXMJ010000095.1 GCA_944389445.1 uncultured Victivallales bacterium
CGTTCTATGAGTTGCTATTGGCGAATTGCAATACTATAGCACGGAGTTTCTTCTCTCGCCTTTAAGCTGAAGCTTGTCGGCTACATACCGGCGCAGCCGGTAGTTTTTTTGCGCTTAAGCAATATAAACAAACGGATATCCCGCAAAGAGATATCCGTTTTTCTGTTTTGCTGAAAATTGATGGAATCAGAGACCGAATTCGTCGGCTTTGACCTTGAATGCGGGATTCTGAAGTTTGATCTTCTCGGTTGTGCGGACGACATCAAGAGCCTCCTGCGGCTTGATCGGGAAGGGGACTCCTTCGCGCAGCGCAAGGTAGACATGATGGTAGATGTCGTTGACGGTCGCCTTGTTTGCGGGTTCGACCATGATCGTCTTCCGGATCCATTTCGGCTGAGCGGTTCCGCCGAAGCTTCCGTTCAGCGGCGGGGTATCCTTCGATGCCGCATGCGCCGGTCGCTGGAATTCCGGTGCCAGATATTTCAGCTTGATGTCCTGTTCGTCTTCGCAGATCAGGGTTCCGCGGTCGCCGTAGACGGCATAGATCGGGGAGGGCAGGGCGACGGCACTGAAGATTTCCACGTCGATGATTCTGCCGTTTTCTCCTTTGAATACAACTTTCAGATTGTCTTCCGCATCGCCGAGTCCGTTGACGTTTTTCAGGTCGCTCCAGATGGAGGCGATCGGTGCATCCATGAGACGGAGGGTATGGTCGATCAGATGGGGGCCCCAGTTGTTGAGCTGTCCGCCGCCGCATTCGCTGATCGCCTGCCAGTCTTCGCGGTACTGGAATCCGTGGCGGCAGAGCTTGATTTCATAGACCTTGCCGAGGATGCCGCTGTCGATGATTTCGCGGACATGATTGAACGCCGCTTCAAAACGTCTGTTCTGGCGGAAGAAGGTTTTTCCGGGATGCTTTGCCATTGCCGCTTCGAGTTTTTCCACTGCGGCGCTGGTCAGTCCGACCGGTTTTTCCACGAAGACATATTTCCCGGCTTCGAGAGCGCGGATCGCATAGTCGATGTGCTGCGGAGAGCGGACCGCGACAGAAACCAGTTCCACATCCTTGTCTGCGAGGAACTGTTCGCCGTCGGTATAGGTTTTGCAGTCGGGGTAGCGTTTTTTCAGGTTTTCCACGCGTTCCGGAAGAACATCGCAGCCCGCGACAATTTCCAGTTCGCCTTTGTAGAGGTCGATTTCATTGCAGTGCATGCCGTATCCGGCTCTCCCGAGTCCCCAGATGCCCACTTTGACAGGAGTTTTTGCCATTTTTTCACCTTTTTTCTCTTTGATTCACCGGATCACCGGTTGTAAAAATTCGGAATTTGATTTATACTATATACTGTAAAATGTGCTTTTAGAATGGAGAAAGACAACATAAATATGGATATTTTGATTCATTCATGAAATACTTCGACGGCATCGATTTCAGAATTTCGGGAGAGAGTCCCGAATATACCACTCTGAGCCGGAACCGGGTCTTTGAAGGATACTATGGAATTCAGTACAACCATTCGGGGCGTCTCCTGTTCAGTGTGAACGGCTCTCCGGAGGAAATCGCTGAGGGACCGTGTGCATTTGTTTCCGAACCGGGCCGTTCCTATACCTACGGGGTTCCCGTGTCCGGAGAGACCCGTCATCATTGTTTTGTCTGTTTCAGCGGGCCTCGCACCGAAGCCTTCGTGGAAGGCGGGCTCCTGGTTCCCGGAGAGGAAAAACCGCTTGTGAGAATCACCAAGGCGGAGCGTTTCTATTCGACTCTTCTGGAACTGCTTGCGCTGCTTCAGCATCCGAATGGTTCCCGTCAGGCGTATGCGGTTCTGCTTCTGGAGGACTTGCTGCTTCAGATGCGCGAACAGCCGGCGGTTCATGCCAAGATCAACGTATTCTGCGAACAGTACATACAGAATCTGCTGCGTGAAATCATCGCAAATCCGCAGGAAAACTGGGATTTCTGCCGTGAGGCGAACAACATGTCGATCTCCTACTCCCATTTCCGCCGGATTTTCCGGGAGCTGACCGGGTGCGCTCCGACCCAGTTTCTGATCGAATGTCGCCTGAACCGGGCGATGAAGCTCCTGACCGATACCGTGCTTCCTCTCTGTGAAATCGCCCATCAAAGCGGTTTCGACGATGAATTTTATTTTTCCCGCATCTTCAAGCAGCACAGAAATCTTACCCCTTCCGGATACCGCAAGGAGTTCAAACCTTGACACTTTCCGTTTCTGCGGTTATATTCCCGGAAAATCCAATTGAAAGGGGGAACAGAAGATGAAGCACTCGAAAATCAAAGTCGCATTCTTCGATACGAAACCGTATGACCGCAAATTTTTTGAAGCGGCAAACCAGGATGCGAAATACGGATTCGACATCCGTTTTTACGAAACCCGGCTGACTCCTGCATCCGCCGCGATCGCGGAGGATGCCCAGGTCGTCTGTGCGTTCGTAAACGATGATATTTCCGCGGAAACGGTCAGAAAACTGCATGAAAACGGCGTGAAGCTGATTGCCATGCGCTGTGCCGGATACAACAACGTCAATCTTTCCGCCGCGCTCGACAAAATCCGGGTTGTGCGGGTGCCGGAGTATTCCCCCTATGCCGTTGCCGAATACACCATGGGGCTCCTCCTGACGTTGAACCGCAATCTCCACCGTGCCTACTGCCGGGTGCGCGAGAATAATTTCTCCATCAACGGCTTTCTGGGATTTGATCTGCATGGAAAGACGGTCGGCGTGGTCGGAACCGGTAAAATCGGGTTGACCTTCGCGGAGATCCTTCAGGGCTTTGGCGTCAGGATCCTCGCCTATGACCTCTATCCGAAGAAGGAACAGGCTGAGCGGCTGCGGATGGAATATGTTTCTCTGGAAGAACTCTTCCGGCAGAGCGATGTCATCTCCCTGCACTGTCCTCTGACTCCGGAAAACCGGCACATGATCAACAAAAAGAGCATCGCTCTCATGAAACCGGGCGTATTCCTCCTGAATACAAGCCGGGGTGCGCTGATTGATGCACCCGCTCTGATCAAAGGACTGAAAAAGAAGAAGATCGGCGGCGCGGGACTCGACGTTTACGAAGAGGAGACGGACTACTTTTTCGAAGACCGCTCCGATGCAGCTATCGATGATGACGTCCTGGCGCGTCTGTTGACCTTCCCGAATGTGATCGTCACTTCGCATCAGGCGTTCTTCACGCGTGAAGCGGAAACGAACATCGCGGAAACCACTCTGAGCAACATCCGGGATTTCTTCCGCGGAAAAGAACTTGTCAACGAGATCTGTTATCACTGCGACGGAAAACGTTCCTGTCCCGGAAAACATAACGGAACCTCCTGCCGCAGAAAATAAGCGGGACCGCTTTGCAGATCGGCGGAAAACACTCCGGTTCTCCGGCTGTTTCAAACGATGGAATTCTCCGGACAGAAGAAGGAGGTCATGCATTTTCGTTTTTCGCGTCCGGCAGCGTAGAACTCCCTTCGCAAAATGGAGAACGCCGACAGATCGCATGAAAATTTGGAATTTTATATGGAATGTCATTGAAAAATCTCTTTTTTTTGGAAAAATACTGTATTTTCCTGTAAAGTTGCCGGTTTTGCACGCCGGAATGATTTGACAAATGGAAAAATGAGTTTACATTGGTTTCAGCAGCCTTTTCCGCGGGTAGAGAATCGGCTGTAAACAGAAAAACAAGAAACACAAAGGAGAAGAATCATGAAAAAACTGACCATGATGTTTGCCGCTGTTGCGCTTGCCGCCGGTACATCCGCTTTTGCGGCCGAGCCGGAACAGGAACTCCAGAAGTTTGCTCCGGAAGCAAAATCGTTCAAGACTGTCTATGTCGTGGATGCGTTCAGCGGTGTCAACAACGGCAACAAGAAGTACGTGAAAGACAATTCCAATGCATTTGCAGGGAAAAAAATCAAGAAGATCGGCTATTACATGCGTCTGGTCGGAAATGACGGCAAAGTCCAGCAGGTCTTTGTGACCATGGATCCCTTCACCCAGAATGTCAAGGAGATCGGCGTTCCCGCGATGAATCCCAAAAAGACATTCCAGGTCTATGTGACGAATATGACCGTGAAATCCGATGTCGCCGGCGTGAAGAACGGAACCTTCCCGAAAGGAAACATCGAATTCTGGGCAACCAATTACGGCAACGGAAACGGTGCGAAGATCCCCGGTGCCGACAACGGAAAATTCGATTTCGGCGATGTCCCTGTAAATACCGGAAACTATGGCTCCATGCAGATTCACAACTTTGCTGAAAAGCAGACCGTCATGGCCTATAATCACTGGATCATGGGCAAGAATTCGGAAGTCGGTATCGGCAATCAGCCCCAAAACAATCCGGACTGGACCTTCTCCAATTCCGGCAAAAATTACAAGTCCGCGGATATCCTGGTTCTTGTTCAGGAATAAGTCCGAGATCGGAAAACTGATTCAGATGGAGGAACGGATAACACCGTTCCTCTTTTTTTGTATTAGAGGGGGAGGAGTCTTCAGACCGGATACCAGATGCGTTCCAGTCCGCTGGTTGCAAGAGCGTTCACAAAAACTCCGAGCGCAAATGCCTGGGGAAGTCGCGATGTCCTGGCGGGATACCGCAGAAACACAATCAGAAACAGACTCCACAGCCAGCGGTGAATGGTGGGCGAGTAGTCGTTCCGGATCAGAACGGATATCAGAATAAACATCCCGATCACCGAGATCATGACCGGGAAGTACCATTTGAAATCCTCTTTTTTCCACGCTTCCAGATTCGAGAGCACCAGCAGAGTCGCTGCTCCGACCACGCTCAGCGACAGAATCAGAATCATCCAGATATTCAGATCGGACAACGATTCCGGCGACAGCGAAAACGTGATCTCTTTGATCTTCAGCAGGTACCCGATGCACAACCCCGGAAAAAAACAGACCAGATACCAGAAGACATCCTGCCGGAAAATTCCTTTGATCTTCGTCAATGTGCT
>CALXMJ010000096.1 GCA_944389445.1 uncultured Victivallales bacterium
TGCAAGTTTATTTTTGCATTATCAGTTGATTACAAACATGTTACCTTAATAAAAGATTACAAAATGAATGTATAGCAGAGAAAAATTGACGATCAAAGGTCGAGCTTCTCGACGTGTGTTTCCTCCAAAAAATACTCTCCAGTTGTTGCAAAGGCAATTTGCATTTCCGGTTTTTTACGCTATACTCCCTCTCCGGGAGGATGAGATGAAAAAAACGAAAAGCCAGGAACACCGACTGAATTTTGACGAAGAAGCCGGGAAGACTCTTCGGAAAGGCATTCCGAATCATATCGCATGCCAGGCCTGGGACTACGGACGCCTTCATGCGCTTCCGCTCTGGACGGAATATGTGATATTTCCCGCCGTCTATTCCCATGATTATCAGTTCCAGGAGACCAAGACAACGCTGAGTTCATTCGAAATGCTTCTGGAAGGTTCCATGACCATCATTCTGGACGAGGTGCGCCGGACGGTGCATCCGAACGAGATCTGTCTGATCCCCGCGGGAAAAAGCAAAAAGTTCGAGGTGCGCGAAGAGTGCCGGAAGGTGGTGTTCGGAATCTGCGGACAGATTCATCTTTCCCTGCTTGGAATGTTCGGAATCGCGTCCCGCTCCGTGATCCGTCTCCGGAATCCGGAGTATATTCTGGGAGTGCTGGGAGAACTGCACCGGCTCCTGAGAGAGAAGGATGAATCCTCGGTTTCCAGAATCTCCGGATTGACGATGGAGCTGATTACCGAGATCGGGCGCGACACTGCCCGGACTCCGGAACCGCTGCTGGCGGATGCGTTCCGGCTGATGGAATATCATCTTTCCGAATCGTTTTCTCTGTCAGCTCTGGCGGAGAAACTGCATGTGTCGTCCAACTATCTGAACCGCCTGTTCCTGAAGGAGCTCGGCATGTCCCCGAAACGCCATCTGATCGGGCAGAGGATGCAGCTGGCGCGCGCACTGCTCAATTCCACGTCACTTTCCATTCAGGAGATCGCTTTGCGGTGCGGATATAAAAGCCCCTTTGCCTTCTCGAAAGAATTCCGGAAAAATTTCGGAATCTCCCCCCGGCCGTTCCGGATCAGAAAAGAATGCAAGAAAATGACATGAATATTTGTTTTCAGGATATGTAATCAAGCGGAGCACATCTTGTTTTTTCTTCCGTTTCAGAGTATAATCTATTCCGTGAAAAACAACGGAACAGAAAAAGGATTGGAAAACATGAGACGGAAAAAACAATTTTTTACCCTGATCGAACTTCTCATAACCATTGCGATCATCGCGATTCTGGCGGGACTGCTTCTGCCGGCGCTGAACTCCGCCCGGGAAAAAGCCGCGGCAATCTCCTGCAGGAACAATTTGAGGACGCTCGGGATCGCGGTCCAGGGCTATGTCGATGCCTATGACGGATGGCTGATCCCGCAGATGACGAATCATGCGGGAACCTACTGGAGAGAGGAGGAGTTTTGGTATAACCAGCTGGCTCAATTCGGGGCAAAGTATTCGAAAACGACCGATCGGCCTTCGACTTTCCGTTGTCCCTCCGAAAGTCGGATCGGTGAGAATGGCTGGCTTTGGAATCACTACGGAATGAATCTCTTTGTCAGCGGCTGGTATCGTGAAAGCGGAAGAGGCGTGCAGAACCGGATCCGGAAACTTGCTTCTCTACGCCCGGTTTCCACAATTCCGTTTCTCGGAGATTCCTACCGCACATTGAATCGGGTCAACTGTGTCTACAATTTTACCTTCCGCCACGGAGGTTCCGATCTGCGGGAAGGAAGCGATGTGGAAGATACCACTCCGAATCCTCCGCTGGCATATCCCGGATCGGCGAATATTCTTTTCCTCGACGGACATGTGCAGGGAATGCGCTGTTCGGCAATGATGCGAGGAAATGATCGCTATAAATTCCTGAGAGATTATGTCGGCTTTGAAACCGGCGTATATGATTTCTGAACAACGCGAACAACAGGGGAGTATGAATTCGCATGAAATGCACGGTCTCTTTTTTCACTCTGATTCTTTCCGCGGGCATGGCGCTTGCGGAGAATATGGTCTTCAATGGAGATTTTGAACTCGGAACCGGCGGATTTACCATCGAGCGCCATCAGCGGATCGACACCAATGCCTCCGTGGATTTCGTCCCGTTGAAAGAGGAACGGAACGATGTCCTCTCGGGAAAACTGGCGCTCCGGGTCGAAAATCCGTATGCCGAACGCGGTTTCCTCTATTCGAAGGAATTCTTCTTGAAGCCGGATACGAAGTATTTCCTGCGCGGCGGTATCAAAGCCTCCGTGGAGAAACTGCCGGTCCGGGTGGATCTCATCAACCGGACCATGGCAAAGGGCGTACACAGTGTGATTCGGACTGTGTACGCGGGGAAAAACTGGTCGCGCTTTGAAATTCCGCTCGATACGGAGAAGTTCGGGGGAATGTACCATATCAAATTCTCTCTCCCCGCACGGGAGGCGACCGTGTGGCTGGATCGGATTTCCGTTTCTTCGCAGAAGGACGACCGTTTCGCCGGAATCGAGATGAGCATCGCCGCCGACGATCGGATCTATGTTGCCCCGGAAAAGAAAAATGCGCGCATTGCGGTCCGGGTCTACAACTCTTCGCCGACGCTGTTTCAAAAGAAGATCCGTCTTGTCGCCGTGGACGGCTATTTCGCTGACCGTTCTCCTGTCGCCGAGCTTTCCTGCCGGATTGCTCCCGGAAAGATCCAGACCTTTGAATTCTCTTTCCCGCTGAAGCGGATGGGGTGTTTCCAGATCGAACCGGAGAAGCCCGACGGCATTCGTTTCTTCCCCGCGTATTTCGCCGTGGTCGGAACGGTGGAGAAGAAACCGTTTGACCGCAACTGCTTCAGTGTCGGATTCAACGGCGGGCTGAAGGTGAAGGGGGCGATCGACGATCCTCCGGGGCTGATTGCCGCCAATGCGTCGGTCCGGGAGAAACTCCGCATTCTGTCGCTTGCCGGATGCCGCATTCTCCGCGGGCACGACTGCGGAGACCTCTGGTACTATCTGGAGCCGGAGCAGGGAAAGTTCAATTTCCAGCTCTTTGATTTCGGTCTGAAACTCTTTGAGGAGGCCGGAATTGCGTATATGCCGATTGTTGGCGGAAACGCATTCTATATTGAAACAGCTCCCTGGGCGTCGAAAAAATATCCGCTCTGGTTCGAGCAGGTCGCCCGGAAGGGGAAAACCGTATCCAAGGGGCATCCGATGCTGATTCCTCCGGATCCGGTCTGGCGGCGCTATGTGCGCAATCTCGCCGCCCATGCGGGAAAACGGATCATGCAGTATGAGATCTTCAACGAGGCGCAGTTCCAGCTCTCGCCGGAGAGCTATCTGCAATTCCTGAAATCCGCGTATGAGGAGATCAAAAAGGCGAATCCGGAGGCCGCGGTGGTCGGATTCTGCTCCACCAGCGACAAAGGGGAGGACATCGGGTTGTTCGCCCGCCGCTGTTTTGAACTCGGAGGACTGAAGTTCGCCGACGCGGTCTCGTTCCATCCCTACGCCAGCCGGGAACTCGGTTCCGTGGAACCCGCCGACAAACAGATCGCATCCATGAAATCTCTGATCCGCCGAAACGGGGAGAACACCCCCGTCTGGAACACGGAACTCTATTATCTGTTCGACGGACCCGAGATGGCAAACTACTGGGAATCCGGAAATGTCGAAGCCCACCATGTCGCCTGGCGTTTCCTGACCGATCTGGGGGAGGGCGTGGAACAGTCCGTTCCCCTCAACGAGGATCAGCTCTGGAAGGAACTGATGATTCCGGGGTATGAACATATTACCTCCTATCCGGAGTATTATCCCTCTTCCATCATCCCCGCCTGCAATGCGCTGACGCGCTTTTTCGAAGGCGCGACCCCTCTGCGGAAGTTCCGCTATCCGGAAGGCGTGATCTGCTATGTGTTCCGGAAGGACGGTGCTCCGGTCGCCGCTCTCTGGAACTATCGGAAAGTCAAAAATCTGAAAATCAATCTTGAGGGATTCCGCGCATACGATCTGTTCGGGAATCCGCTCCGGGCCGGAATGGTCGAAGCTGGAAT
>CALXMJ010000097.1 GCA_944389445.1 uncultured Victivallales bacterium
AGATGATGATAACAGGCTGTGTCGCATTTTCTGCCGCAGAGACACGGCGCGTATCCGGTTGCGTGCGACGGCAGAAAGTCGAGTTTCGGATAGAGCGCCCGGGCGCTTTCGCGTGTGAAATGTTCGCGTCCGTCGAGAATAGCCTCCCGGCGCGGATCGTCTTTGAAAAACTCAGCCGTCAGGAACGGGTTCGAGCGGTGTGCGCCACGATAGTAGACCGCGCACTGCCAGGTGTCGAGAGCTCCATCGGCGCCAATGGCATGTCCCGGACAGGCTTTTGCACATTCGCCGCACTTGTCGCAGAGATTGCCTTCAAAGGGATCATCCGTTTCGAGCGGGGCATCCGTCACAATGAACACGAACCGGACGAAGGGTCCGAATTTCGGTACAATGACATTGCCTTTGCAGGAGACCGATCCGAGGCCGCAGATACGGGCGGATTCCGCAAAGTCCATGATGATGTCCGGAGCGGGTTTGCCCGGAGCGACGGGTTCCGCATGAACCAGTTCATAGGTGTCGATCAGTTCGGGATTTGTCGTATGGTCGCCATTGATCTTGAGGTTCGAGACGTTGCGCTGAAGACAGGCATCGTATCCTTCGTTTTCGATCAGCGCGCCCATTTTCAGCAGGAAGACTTCCGAGAACTCCTCGTCAATGAGTTTGACTCCGAGCTGCGTATAATTGAAAAACTGCGTGCCGTTCTCCATGGTCCGGTAGAGGGCGCGGGGAACGCGGAAGCCGAAGCCGATGACGCAGGTCGCCGCGGGAAGAATCTGTTTCGGATCGCGCTGGGGGATCGTGCCCGCATAATGGGCGATGTCGCCGATGCCGACGAGATCCGCACCGTATTCTTTTGCTTTCTGTTTGATCAGTTGAGCTGTCAGCATGTTGATTTCTCCTATCGGTCCATGACCCAGGCCTTGCCTGTGCGCAGACGGGTTTTGAAGCGGTGTTCCATGCATCCGCCTTTTTTCTCCAGCATGGAGACGCAGGCTCGGATGCATCCGCCGCATTTCGCCATATTGTAGCCGACCCACGACGGAAAATATTTTTCAAGAGCTCCGTAGACTTTCATGATCTCCGCTTCTCCGGCTTTGCATTTGCCTTCCAGAAGATTCAGATCGCCGTTTTCGTTTTTATCCCAGACCTCTTTCGGGACAAAGGGATTGAATTTGCGTCCTCCATGCGTATAGAACGCATAGCATTTCCATTCGTCGAGTTTGCCCCATTCGCAGACTTTTCCGCCGACTGTGACTTTGATGCTTTCCGTCTTGCTGAGGCACTGACCGGGACATTCCCGGACGCACGCCATGCACCGGCGGCAGATCGGCGGACCGGAATACATCGGATCCGGCTCCAGAGGGGCATCGGTGAAAAGAAACGCCACTCGCTGGAGAGGTCCGAATTCCGGCGTGAGAAACATTTTGCTCCAGCCGATTTCTCCAAGTCCGCAGGCAACCGCCGCCAGACGGAAATGAAACTGGAGGTCCGGTGCGATAGCGCCTTCGCGTGCCGGACGGGTATACTGAACGGAACGATGATGCGCGGTCTTTGTTTTCGCCTGTTCGTTGATTTCAATCTGCTCTTCCGGCGAGAGCGTGTTGCCCGGAGAGCCATCCATATCGGAAACCACTCCGCGGGCGCCGGTATTGCGGTAGACCGCCGCCTCGTACCCGTGATCCTCGATCAGCTTGCCCACATGATAAAGCACCGCGGGCGCATAGATCTCATTGATTCCGCCGTATGCCATCGACGGATACTGATAGAACTGGGTTCCTTCCTCAATTCCCCGCTGGACTCCGCGCGGAATCCGGAACACCATCCCGATGACCGTTTTCGCCTCGGGAAAAATATAGCGCGGATCCATTTCCGGCGGAGCTCCTTCAAACCGCGCCATGTCTCCGATGCCGCAAAGGTCGGCTCCCGCCGCAATCGCCGCATCTTTCACCATTTGACTTGTCAGCATATCTGCCTCCATAATAATATAAAGTTGAATTTGGAAAATCAGTGGAAGTTCAGTCGGACTTTTGCTCCGGAGAGCGCCTCTTCACAATAGGAACACGCTTCGCAGTTGTGGTCGCAGTCCAGAACATGCGAACCGAAATCCGCTGGAAGATGAGTGTTTTCTATCACATCGGGATAAAACGCTTCCGCATGATCCGGTTCCATCAGATCCGGAAGATTTCCACGATAATGGTGCGTCAGGTACGCCTCCACGACCGCGGCCGGATTCCGGTTGACCCGCGTCGCCAGCTTCAGCGCATCGAAGTAGGGTTCATACAGAGCAACATCTTCCGGACGGATGAAATTCGTGTCGCGGAGAAAATGGATCCGCTTCTCCTCCTTTTTCAGATAGTCATGACACGCTCCCCGGAAATCGTATGCGTTATCCATTTCCCGGATCTCGTTCTCATGCGCCACCAGATTGTCGTGAAATACATGCGCGGAACAGTAGTTGAGGCAGCCGCTGTTCGCAAGACCATAGAGCTTTTTGCCGTTCGACTGACACCAGGCGTGCAGCTTCCGGATCTCCTTCCGGTTCCGGTTGAGCTCCCGCTTCATGTAGTATCCATCGAAAACATCCGACAGATAATCCATTCCCTGCACCGTTCCGATTTCCATATTGACAGAGGCTCGCGTCTCAAGATCCGCAAAATTCTGCCTGATAAATTTTGCAATCAGCGGAGAAGTCGTCGTTACGGACGTAAGACGAATGTGATCCGAGAGAAACTCAACCGTCTCCCCGATCTTCTCAAAAAAAACTCTCGCCTGACTCATCCGCCCATAACAGTTCCCGTTCAGCAGCAGATTCATCCCAATCCCCGATCGCGAATACTCTTTCAGCTCCTCAAGCATCTCCCGCTGCGCTTCAAACGGAAACAAATTCCCCGATTTCTCCATCGTCCCCCGACCCGAAGGCATCTCCCCCCAGGAAAAATAAATCTCACTGATGGATTCTTTGTACCGCAGGATCGTTGTTTTCAGACGATCATCACGCATCCGCTGATAACCAATCATGTAACGCATCGTTCCTCCGCTTCCCTTCTTTTTTGAAAATAACTGTCTTCGATATAAGTTATAATGAAAAATGGAATTGTCAATCTATAAAAATAAAAAAAATGTTTTTTTTCAAAGATCAATTTCTTAAATAAAGGTTATCGTAGACAGTTATTTGCCTGAATGTATTCTGTGGAGCTTTCAGGCTTCTCTATTGGTGGCTCCTCGCCACTCTGTTTTCTTCCTGCTGGGGGTGGGTTGGTGGCTTCTCGCCCCCAACACCCCTCGGCAGGACCGACGGCCCTGCACCCATCGCAAAAAATTTAATTTTTTGCTCC
>CALXMJ010000098.1 GCA_944389445.1 uncultured Victivallales bacterium
GCAAAAATTCGATTTTAGCCCAAGATTCATCCGATATATCATGTCGTTCGTATGCATTCGCCATTTTCCCTATATCCTTTTTTGACGTTTGCATAATATAGCACAAATCTATTGACGACACAACCTAATAATTGTTTCCGGCAGCTTTTGGCGGCTCCGAAAAGTCCGTATTTTGTAAATTTTCGGTGGTTACCTGATTGACAGCCACACTCAAATTTACAAAATATGTCTTTTTTCGGAATCCGCTCAAAATCCATCCGGTCCAATTTTTAGAGGTTCCCTTAAAACAGAAGAGTCAGACGTCTTATAAAAGAGAATTGAAGAATGAAAAATAATTTTTCAGATGTTTTTATGCATTAGTATGCAAGTACAAAAAACAACCTTTTCCCTTTTAGTATACTGTTTTATTAATTATTTTTTGCATTTTTTAAGATTCGCCTGTTGCTTTTTTTATGCATTTGTGCTATAATTAAAAGAGATCAGCATGAAGGATTCAGAGAATGAGAATAAGAAGAAATATAAATTCCGTAAACATGACGGATGTGGCGCACAGAGCGGGAGTTTCGCAGTCGACGGTCTCCCGGGTGCTCAGCCGCCATCCGGCGATCAGCGATTCCACAAGGGAGCTGGTGCAGAATGCCTTGCGGGAGCTGGGGTACAAGTCGGATTTCGTAAAACTGATTTCCGGAAATGTTCAGGGAAAAACGGTGCTGGATCTTGTCATGTGCCCTCTGCCGGAGCAGACGGAGCCTTTTGCGCTTGATTTTTTCAGCATGATCCTTCAGGGAGCCAAAGAAGGCGCAGCCGGAACCGCTTACCGGATTCAGGCGATCACGCTTCCCCCGGATACGGAGGAGATTACGGATGATTTTTCCGGCAGCGGGGTGATTCTTCTCGGTTATCCGACGGAAAAGCTGCGTGAAAATCTGAGAAAAGCGGAGATTCCCTATATTATCGCTTCCGGGGACATTTATGTGGGGCGGAACGAGGATTTTGTTTCGCCGGATAATTTCGAATGCGGCGTTGAAGGGGGAAGATATTTGATTTCCCGCGGATGCCGGCGGGTGGGGTTTATCCTGTCGCGCCATAATCTGATCCGCTATGCCGGATTTGAATATGCTCTCCGTATGCAGGGATTGGATGTCAGGCGTTCGGATCTCCGGCTCGTCAAGGATACCGATATGAGTGCTTTTATCGAGATCATACATCATTGGATCAAGGAAAAGGACCTGCCGGAAGCAATCGTGGTCGGATACAATGATTCCGCGAGCGCCATTGAAACGATCCTGAAATTGAATGAGATCAGAGTCCCGGACGATGTGGTTCTGCTGAGTTTCGACCATAATCCGGCGAGGATCAGCCGCCCCTGTCTCTGTTCCAAACCGTATGAGATGGGATGCATTGCCGTGGCGCGCCTGATCGAAAAGATTCAGAAACCGGACAGTCCGGTCCGCTGGTCGATCATTCCCATGACTCTGGAAGGCGTCAAGTGATATGGGAACTGTAAAAAAAGGAGAATGCAGGTGAAAAATCGAAAAAAAACGACGGAAGGACTTTTGCTCAAAACAATGGCAGGAGGGAAACAGAGCATGGCGGAACGCGAGGGATGTATTAAAATAAAACGGTTATCCCAAATCCCGGAAACGGCAGCTTCATCTTATGTGTCCGGT
This sequence comes from uncultured Victivallales bacterium, assembly GCA_944389445.1. Classification (GTDB taxonomy): domain Bacteria; phylum Verrucomicrobiota; class Lentisphaeria; order Victivallales; family UBA1829; genus UBA1829. The sequence goes on from CALXMJ010000098.1 coordinate 1,671, forward strand.
GGGAAAAACAGATTCACACTTATAGAACTCCTTGTGGTAATTGCGATCATCGCCATCCTGGCAGCGATTCTTCTTCCCGCACTGAATAAGGCTAAAACGAAGGCGCAGGTTATTTCCTGTGCGTCCGCTCATAAACAGATGGCATACGGTCTGCTCATGTATGCGGGGGATTTCAATGACCGGCTTGTGACCCACATGGGAAACGACATAGCATCCGGCGGCGTCAGCTGGAGTTCGACGTACTGGATGCGTCAGTTGATCGGGAATTATAAGGTCGCCAAAAAAATGTTCGTCTGCCCGGGGGCAAAATTCAAACCCGGAACGGGAACGGATTACGATCCCGCAATCGGGAAAGGAAACTCCAACGGCACTGACGGGGCGACCATATACGCAATGAACGCTCAACTCCTGAAAAGCGCTTACTGGGGCAGAAGCGGAGGAATGGCAGGAGTCGTCTCCCGGTGCGACACTCCCTCGAAAACCGTCCTGACGACCAACTACTGCTTTCCCACGATGAATGATGACGGTGTCAAGTACATCACGGAACGCAACATCACCGGCATGGCACAGGCAACGGAATACAGGGTTCGGGACCACGGCGGCGCAGGCGCTAATTTCTCCATGATTGACGGTCATGTGGAAACGCTGCGTTTTCCCAGTAATCCGAATAAACTCCGATTCATTGGAAGGAACGCGTGGTACAGCCGGACAAGTACGGATGCCGCTTTCGGTCATCTCTGGTATAAATATTGAGATATTTACAGTTACAGCATACGAAAGGAAAAGGTTTTATGAAAAAGCATATACTCCCGTTGTTTGTATTTTTTTCGGCTGCCGTTCTGTTCGCGGCGGATGCCGTGGAAGTGTCGAATAAAAACAATACGCTGAAATTCGACAGGGACGGCGTCATGATTCTGGACGCGCAGAAGAATCCGATGCTGAAAATCCAGCGTCTCCTCTTCTGCTGGTCTCCGCCGGAAGCGGTGCCGGTCAGCGCGGAGGCGGTGAGCCCGGAAACGCTGAAAGTGAATTATGATGTTGTGAAAGACTCCACCGGAAAGGTGAAAGTCACCTCCCTGTTCTCCCTGACGGAAGACGGGGTCGGAATCAAGTACAATGTGACCGCTCCGGAGGGTGTGCGGACCGGCGGAGTCATGCAGGTCATGTTTCCGCAGAAAGGGACCGGAAAGATGAAAATCTATAAATCCGGAATCTGGACCCGAGCGAAAAACAACGGAGTTCCCTATGAAGTAAAAGATAATTACTATAAACAGTTTAAAGGGCCTGAAAGCAGTTTATGGTTTGCGGTTCCCGGAAATCACATGTGGAGCACTGATGTGGCGGAACATCTGCCGTTGAAAAAGAAAGAGGACGGGACATTCGAAGGGGAATATGCATTTTTCCGGACTCCGGGTTCGTTTCTCGATTATGAGGCCGCCGCCGCGATCGGGAAACGTCCGCTGGCTTTGCGGATTACTGCGGATAAAGTGTTTCATATCTGGGAGAGCGGGTCCCCGGAACTGACCCTGGATGTGACGAATGCATCCGGCCGGAATCTGAAATCGATTCCGCTGGCCGCGTTTGCCTGTGATTACGACGGGAAAAAGGTTCTGAATCTGAACGAAAATCTGGATCTGAAAGCAGGGGAGCGGCGGAGCATCACGCTGAAACTGCCGGAAGAAAAGCGCAATATCTTTTTTCTTGAAGCATCCGTTTCGATGGATGGAAAAGAATTTTTTACCCGGACCAATGCGGCGATTCTTCCTCCGCATGAATACCGGAACCCGGAAAAAAGCAACATCGGAATCGCCGCCTTTTTCAATCAGCCGGACCGGGCTTCCGTTCTGAAGCTGATGAAACGGATCGGCGTTCACTATTACCGTCAGGGAGACAACCGGGAAACTGCGAAGTATGGAATTGTTTCGTTTGCGCACAACAATGTCAGCGCGACGGTTCCTTTCCGTCCGGAAAAAGACGGGAAACGCGTGGAAAAAATGGTGGCGGATTTTCAGAAGCGCCGGAACCCGGTGTGGGAGTTCGGAAACGAATGGAACTTCAACAAGCCGATGAAGGAAAAACAACGCCGCGCCGCTGTTTATGTCACCTGGGCGAAAGCGCTGAAAGAGGAAATCGCGAAACGCGGTTATGAGGTCCGGCTGGTTTCCGTCGGGCTTGCCGGAGGAGACATCGGATTTGTCCGTGCGCTTCATGAAGCCGGGGCATGGCCGCTGATCGACGGGGTCGCCCTGCATCCCGGGCGCGGCAATATGACGCCGGATGCAACCGGAAACGGGTGGTTCTATAAAGGTTCCATTCAGCGCGTGAAAAAGCAGATTGCGGAGTTCGGAGAGAAGCCCCTGCATCTGACCGAGGTCTATTCCTGCACTCAGCCGAATAACTGGTGGGTGGATTCCTATCGGCAGGGAGCGGAAAACGTGCTCCTGACCTTTGCGGTCGGTGTCGCGGAAAACGCCGCCAGCGTGCTGTTTTACCAGATGCACAACGGAGTCTGGTACGATGAAAACGGAATCAATCCGAAGGACCGGGAATATGATTACGGCCTGCTGATGCGCGACAACTCCCCGAAACCCTCGCTGATGGGATTCGCCGCCGCCGCGGAGCATCTCGACGGAGCGGAATTCGTGAGGGACGTCGCAATTCCGAAAACGAAGATCCGCGGAATGGAATTCACGACCCCGCGCGGCAAAATGGCGGTCGTTTACGATCGCACCGACGGTGTCTGGCAGTCGAAAAACACAAAGGATTTCGCGCATAAGGAAGCATGGAAAGACCATTGGAAAACTCATAAGGAACACCGTTTCAAAAGCAGTCGGAAGGAAATCCGCGTAGTGGATGCCATCGGACGGGAAACGAGGGTTCCGGTCGAAAACGGAACTGTTTCCCTGACCTTGAGCGGTGCGCCGCTGATCGTCTACGGACTCGATCTGAATTAATTCGGTACAACAGAAAAGGGATATGACAGATGAACAAATCGTTATTGGCCGCGGCGGCTCTGCTGTCCGCCGCAATCGGAGTGGCGGCCGGAAAAGAAACGGAGCCTTTGCAGCGCGCCGACGCCTATACTCTTGAAATGAATTCCGATCTCAGGACCTCCCCGTATTTTTTCCCGATCGGAGTTCTGTGCGACCGCAAATTCGAGATTCTGCCGTTCATGGGGCTGAACATCTCCGAACACATTCACACCTGCTATGAATATCCCGCGGGAAAGCCCTGCAATTACAAGGCGACGGAAAATGACCGCGGAACCTATTTCTTCTGTCACTGGGTTGCGCATACTCTCTATCGTACACGGAAGACGAAAACGCACGGAACGTTGAAGAATCTCGTTCGTGACGACGGAAAGCCGGCTGGAAACCACAGTTTGAGCTGCACGGACCCGCAGACGAAAAAGTATATCATGGACGCCGCCGCGGCATCGGTGAAAAATGTGGTCGCCAAAGACAGCCGGAACATTTTTCTGTGGGGCATCGACAACGAATGGGAGCTGGCGCCGGATTATTCTCCGGAATCGGTCGCGCTGTTTCATAAATGGCTCGAAAAAACATATGAAGGCAATCTGGCGGAACTGAACAAAGCATGGAAAAGCGAATTCAAGAACTTTTCCGAAGCCGTGCCGCCGAAGATTGCGGACTGTAACAGAAATCCGGGCGGCTGGCTCGACTGGCGCAGATTTACGGAAGAAAATTTTGCCGCGTTCCTGAAGGATTATTTTGCCGCGATTCAGAACGCCGATCCGCTGAAACGTCCCGTGATCGCCAAAAATACCCAGTGCACGCTGGAAATGCAGGCGGTCGCTAAAAATCGCGCCGTCAATCATGAACTGATCGCAGACGCCACCCGCGACATCAGTCAGGGCTGGTACGGGATTGACCAGTACGGACACGGAGACCGCAGTTCCTACGAGATCAATTACTTTTACAACTGCATCCGTCCGCGGAATCCGGTTCCGGGAAAACGCTACGGCATTTTTTCCGCCGAGAACAACAATCACGCCGGGCCCGGCTGGCAGTTCGCGCAGTATGCGTGGCGCATTGCCGCGAACGGGCTCCGCGGAGTCGATTTCTTCGTGATGGGGAACTTCGGGGCGCGCAACGACTATTCCACGTTCAGTTTTACGGACCCGGACGGGATTCGCCGCGACAGATTCTATTATCTCTCCCGGTTTGCGTCCATGATTCACCGTTCGGAAAAGTTCTGGGCGCAGGCGGCTCCGGCGGAAAATGCGCCGCGTCTTGCCATGCTTCTGCCTCAGCGCGATATCATGCTCGCGGGGCCGACGGGCGTCAGCTGGTGGGATTACTCCACAAACAACCGCCTGAATGTGTTCGGGCGTCTTCGCGATGCGGGATACTGGGTCGATGTCATTCCCTACGGGAAGCTTGATTCGGAGTATCTGAAAAAATATCAGGGGCTCGTGCTGGTCAACGCGGAACATTTGAGCGCGAAAGAGGCAAAAGCAATCGCTGCGTATGTCCGGGAGGGTGGAAATCTGTTCGCCGATATGCGTTCCGGCAATTTCAATGAGCATCACGTGGAAAACGGCGGACTCGCCGAGGTCCTCGGACTGAAATACAAAGGCGTCTATACCGGAATCGAGGTTTCGCCCGATGATCTCTGGTACAATACGAAATACGGCAATGTGATTCGCGGCGACGGCAGGATTCTCGCGGAGCTGACAACCGCAAAGCTCGTCAATGGCGAAGATGTGTTCCGTAATGCGAAGGGCGCCTGGATTACGCGCAATGAGTATGGAAAAGGAAAGGCGTTCTGGTTCAATACACGCCTGGGGGCGCTGCGTCCGGAATCGGTCGGGATGAAGGTCGTTTCCGACTGGTTCGGCGACCGGATGAAGGATGCCGGACTCGTTCCCGCATACAGCTCTTCGATCGGCAATACGGATAAAATGCGAGTGGAGACTCCGCTGGCGGACCCTGCCGGAAACGTTCTGATTGTGATCGCCGGCACCACGGAAGAAGCGCTTCCGGCCGCGGATTTGCGGATCAAGCTTCCGCCGGGCGGAGAGTATGGCAATGCATTCTGGGCGCCTGCGGAATCCACATGGTTCGAGAAAGTCGGTTTCAGGATGGAAAAGGATGGCGTCGGCGTTTTTGAAATGCCGGAAATCAGAAGCGCCGGAATTCTCTATCTGTTCCGCGATCATGCGCCGATGCTTGGAATCAAAGCCAAGGGCGTGGAAGGGAAGGCCGCCAATGATCCGTATACGGCGGAAGTCGTTCCCGGCGAGTCGTTTAAAGTGAAGGTTCAACTGGTAAATCCTTCCGTGAAGAGGATGCCCGGCGGAACTCTGCGGCTGCGTGCGCTTGGCGACTGGAAGGTCTCCGCTCCGGAAGAGGCCTGGAGTGTTTCCGCCGGAGGGATCAAGGAATATACTTTCCGGGTGACGGTTCCGGAGGAGAGCAAATTTTTCAAGCCGAACTTTGTGTATCCGCTTGTCGCCGAGTTCATTCGGGACGGAAAACGGATTGCGGTGGAAAATGCCGTCGTTTCCGTGAAGCTGGATCCGCGCAAATACGATTATCTGCTCACGGACAATCCGACGCGGGAGCACAATGACCGTCATTTTGTCTTGCGGACAAAGGCGGATTACTCCTATGTGAGTGTCCCCGGCGCAGGTGAATGGTTCAGGGATCCGTCCAATGCAAAGGCAAACGGGCAGAGCGGTATGGCTCTGACCGACGGGCTGAACGGAAGGAGACACGTTGTCTGCAAGATGCGGAACGTCGAGATTCTGTTCGATCTGAAAAAGGAGTTCCGCATTACCCGGCTTGCAGTCAAACGGGTCGATTCGCGGACATCGCCTTCCGCGCTGGAAATCTCCGTCGGCAAAGACGGGAAAACATTCGGCGCTCCGGTCTCTGTTTCGAAATTGGAATGGAACGGAGAAAAATATGCAGAGGTACCCCTGAAGCCGCAGGACGGGCGCTATGTCAAAGTGCGGTTCATTTTCCCGGATGATCGGGGCGGGCGCGTGGATGAAGTCGAGATCTTTGGCCGGGCCTTATGATTCGCTGCTGAAACAGAGGAACTATCATAAAAAACGCTTTTCTGCGGATTCCGCACGAAAAGCGTTTTTTCAGGCTCTGTTTTTTCCGAGGAGTCCGATCAGAGAGAGAATCCCCCAGCGGAGGGCCGCATAGATTATCAGGGCGGGCGTCAGAAGGAACCAGATATACAGCCAGCCGAACCATCCGGCGCAGATCAGGGTAAATTGAGTCTCCGGCGGATCGATCACCATTTCCAGGCAGATCACCGCCCAGGCGAGAAGAGAGACGGCAATTCCCCAGAAAATCTTTTTCTTGAGTCCGGCAAATAGACTCGGCGCCGCCAGATGCAGAATGATCACGATCAATGGCAGCGACAGAAAAAAATAATTCAGAAATAAAACCAGTTTACTTGCGTGCATGAATCTTCTCCAGAATGGAGCAATATAGCATGAGAGCTCTCATTTTTCAAAAAAACGGATTTCATTATTCATGGTCGGAAAGGTTATTTTGCATTATTTTTTCGTTTTCCGGTGGATTTTCTTTTTCCGGGTATCTATATTGTAGAAGAGACCGCGGAGTTTCATGATCACGTTATCCATGAAGCAACTCAAAAAGAGAGCTTTGACAAGAAGGAGGACGCACATGAGTTTTCTACAA
>CALXMJ010000099.1 GCA_944389445.1 uncultured Victivallales bacterium
CTGTATCGCACCGTTCTTTTCGAGGTAGCCCAAAAGCCGCGAGGAGAGGGTCTGCAGGGCAAACTCCTTGAGTCTGATGCTCAGAAAGATGCTCTGACGGGGAAGGAGGTTCATTTCACCTTTTCCAATGGAACTTTAACTTTGCCGGATGTTGCGTTTGAAAAATACCAGACCCGTATCTTTGCCGTATCGCGTCCCGTGACTGTTTCCGAAGCCCTTGCCACATGGTGGGGGGAAAAAGTGAAGTACTGGAAACAGGGGCCTGAAATCAAGCTGCCGTATCTTCGGGAACCCGTCGCGGATCTGGTGTCTCTGGAGCAGTGGAAATTCACTCCGGACCGGAACGGCCGCATCTCCTCCTCCGATGCGTGGCGTAAAATCGGTTTCGACGATTCGGCGTGGAAAATTTCCGCCAACGGGTCCTGGAAGCTCCTTTTCCCGGAACTCGCCGATTACCGCGGCGCTGCCCTTTACCGCAGGACCTTCCGGATACCGTCCGACTGGAAAGGAAGGCGGATCGTATTTCATTTCCTCCATACGGCAATTCACGATCAGGCGGAGTTTTTCCTGAATAACAAACGCTTCAGATTTTATGATGCTCCGGCACAGCACCGGGAACTTCTCGCCGCCCAGAGCTCCGATGTGACGGCGCTTCTGAATCCGGACGGAGAGAATGTGCTGGCGGTGAAAGTTACCGGCGGCACCACTCCCGCCGCGGGACTCTGCGACAGCCTCTGGCTGGAACCTGAACTGAAGTTCGACGGGGAACTTTCCCTGAATGGCGACTGGAGCTGCCTTAAAAAGGATTTCCTGACGGAGATTCCCGCAAAAATCCCAGGTAAAATCTATGGACGTTTCCTGCGGCGGACCTTCCGTATTCCCCCTGAGTGGAAAGGGAAAAACATCTGGCTTCGCGTTGTCGTACCGGAGATCAACATTGCGGCGGTGGTTTTGAACGACCGCAACAGGAATGTCGGCGGGTTTGTTCCGTGGGGAAACCGGACTGTCATCAACATTACGGATCTGGCAAAGCCGGGAGAGGTGAACACGATAGAACTCTGGCATCGCCATACCATTCCAGTATTCTGGCGCGGACTTTCGTGGAACTGGCCTTCGGAATCGTTCCTCAGCGTTTCCGATGTTGCGATCGGGTATACGGAATAGATTATGGATTCCGCTGCAGGCCGGGCCCCGTTCTGCTCCGGGGCCGCCTGTTCTGCTCCCGTTTTTGTCTTCGCTCCGCGATGGCGCCTTTGGATACCTTTCAGTAAGTTCCGGCAATAAGAATCCGCATCTGAGAGAACGGCTCGAAAAGACTGTATGAAATAGAAAGCAGCGCACGGATTTCCCGAGCGGATCGGAAAGGAACGAAGCCGGTCCCGGTTTCTTCCTTGCCGGAATCATGACAGCCGAGTCTTTTGTGATAAGACGGACCGCCCCGCCGACCTTGTCCCTTTTGCGAACGGTCGGAAGCAATATGTCTCATTTTGTTTCATTCTCCCGCTTTGTAAAGAAGAAAATCCGGAATATGGTAACTGTCAGGAGAGGGCCGATTCCGGATCATGGGAATCGGCTTGCGTGTGAATGGAGAGTAAAATCATGGTGGAGCAAATGACAGGACACGTGAATGCTGAAGAGAGGAAAAAAGAGTGGTTCCGGAAAAGAGAATACGGTTTTTTCTTTCATTTTCTGAACAGCGGTCCGGCGGATACCGGAAAGAATTCCCAATGGATTCCAATGCCTCCGGAGAAATGGAATCAGCGAGTGGATTCGTTCCAGGTGGACCTGCTGGCAGAACAGCTGCACGAACTCCGCGCCGGATTTGCATGGCTGACCGTGGGACAGAACTCCGCCTATTATTGTTCCCCGAATATCATGTACGACACCCTGACCGGCTATACCGGAGAGGCTTCCCGCTGTTCCCGCAGAGATCTGATCGCGGATTTTTCCGACGCTCTGGCAAAATATGAGATTCCTCTTTTTGTTTATTCGACCTGCATGGCGCCCGGTGCGGATCCTCTTGTGCTTCAGAAACTGAAATGCGAGCAGGCGTGGCCGGAGGACCGGGGAAAAATCGTGACCCCCGAATTCAAACGCATGGATGAGTTCCTGAAGATGTGGACGGATATTCACCGGGTCTGGGCTGAACGTTGGGGACGGAAAATCCATGGCTGGTGGATTGATGGAACCTATAATCCGGAATTCCTCTTTGATTTCCCGGATGAACCGAACGGGGAGTCGTTTGTTCGAGCGCTTCGAGCGGGCAATCCGGACGCACTGGTTGCGTTCAATCCGGGAATTCAGTATCTTCCCCGTCGCAATTACCGGGGAAGTCCGGAAAGTATGACGGCAGGCGAAATTTTCGAGCCGGAACTTGCGGTTCCTTCCGGCAGTTCCCGTTTTTCCGATGGTCTTCTGCCGTTTCTTCTGACTCCGGCTGGAAACACCTGGGGACCCCGTTCCACTCTTCGGTATTCTCCGGAGAAATATGCGGAACTCACGCGGAACATAACCGATAACGGCGGCGTGATTGCCTGGGATCTGCCTTTCACTCCGGAAGGAATCTCCAGAGAGAATTTCCATATCCTGCGGCAGTTTGCGGACGAATATCGGCGAAGCCGGCAGCTTTTCCCGAAAACCACGGTCCGGATTACTCCCCCGGTGCTGGAGGGAAAGGAGAAAACGGAAGATGGTTTCCTGAGTCTCTCTCCGGAATCGTCCGACCTTTCCGTTTTCTGGAACGGTACGCCGGTGCATCCCCCATGCCGTCTGCCATATTCCGGGCGGAAAGAACAGCGGATCGAACTGGAATGCGCCGGATGGAAACGCGGTTTTCCCGTATATGCGGAACACCGTCTGCACCTGAGTCCGGACTTTTCAAAACCATTTTATATAGCCGGGAAGGATGGGGCTTGTATTGGAGTGTATTCCTTTGCCCGGTCAGGACACCTGTTCCGGATTCATGCGGAAATCATGGAGAAGGAGCCTCGGATTTGCAAGATACCCTGGCAGAATTCCTGTCTGGAACTGTTCCTCGCCGACTCGGAACGGTTTCATCGGCGGCAGTTCTGCATTCTGCACGACGGACGGATTCTGGAAGTGCATTTGTCCGGGGTCCTGCTTCCCGTACCGTTTATTCATTGTGAAAGAGTCCGTTGCAGAGAGTCGCTGCTTCTGGAGCTGACAATCGAACTGCCCCTGCCATACAGGAAAAACCGTTTCCGATTTGAAATTCAGCAATCCGTGAACCGGAACGGCGATGCCCTCCATGGGGTTCTGTTTGGTCCGAATGCGGAATCCAGTTCCTGCTATGCTCTGGTGGAACCGGATTGAAAGATGCGGTAGTCCACGAACAGATCGTGGACGACTTCGTCTCCGCGGAAAAGTCGTTTCAGAAGAAGGACCGCCTGTCTTGCCAGTTCCGGGAAGTCCTGTCCCGGGCAGAACTGATTCGGCATCAGCGTCTCTGAAATTTTCCGTGTGAACCAGTGGATCAGTTCCACATCCTCGGGAATTCTCAGTCCGTAGTCCTTGAGTTCCGCATAGATGCGCAGATCGGGGTCTTCCGAAGGGATGACGACCGCATCAATTCTGCTGTTTTTGACAAAGACTCCCCAGTTCTGCCGTTTGTCCGGCAGAGGAACGATTTCCATATCCGCATGTTTCGCGATATTGTAGAAATAGGCTTTCCGTTCCCTCTGATTTTTGGTGGAGGAATGCAGCTCGTAGTAGATGACTCTTCTGCGGTTTCCCGCCAGCAGATGGTCCGCCAGCATGGTCATAACCTGTCGGTCATTCGAGGAAACGGAATAGATCTGGTTCAGGTTGAACCCGTAATCGTTAATGCAGACGAGAGGAATATTGTGCAGGGCGGCCCATTCCTTCTCCAGCTGTCCGAGATAGCAGAGGGAGATGGCTCCGTTGATCAGTTTTTCATTCAGCCTGCCGGTCATGTGATCCGGAATGAGTTCGTATCGGAACCCTTCGCAATCCAAATGTTTGACAAGTTCGTCAATCAGACTCGTATTGTATGTGCTGATTTCCGGACCGAAAAGGGGGATGATAATGGCGATCACCGGCTGTTTTTCATTCACATATCCGGCATCTCTGGCGATCTGCAGAATCCGTTTGCGGGTTTCTTCCGCAACATTGCCCGTGTTGGCCAGAGCCCGAGCCACGGTGCAATGCGCGTATCCTGTCATTTCCGCAATGGTGCGGACTGTGACTTTTTTCGGTTTTTTCCGTTCGGGCTTTGGAGCATTTACTTTCATTCCGGAGCTCTTTTTGTAGCAGTTCTGCCGCGGGAAGACCTGAAACCGGGCAGTCGAATTCAGATGACGAAAACAATGTAAAATACAATGGATTGCTGAAAAAACAATCCGTTTCTCTCTCTTACTGGAAAACTCTTCCGAATCGGGGAGGCGTTCTCTGCGGGAAAATGTCCGCAGAGATTTTTGTCTCATTTTGTGTCATCGCCATCCTCTTGTCAAAATCGTTGTTTTATGATATAATGGTATTCAGGAAAGAAGCGTTGAACCATCGGCTTGTTATGGGATTATTTTCAGAATAAGGAGGTATATCTTGATGAATGCAGAGAGAATGTTCCGTTTTACACTTCTGGAGCTTCTGATCGTTGTAGCCATCATTGCTGTTCTGATTGCTCTTCTTCTGCCGGCTCTGGAGAAATCGAGATCCATGGCAAGAGGTTCGGTTTGTTTGAGCAATTTAAAGCAGATCGGACTTGCGCAGGCAAGCTACAGCGGTGACAGCGCAGATTACATTGTAACGTCAATCCGTGTGAATAAAGCCAGTGCCGGATCAGATCATCCGAATTCATGGTACGGTGTACTTTCCGGGACTTCTACAGATGGTAAAAGTTGTTCCCGCGCTTACGGCGTGAAATTCATCTCGACCCTGAAAAACGGAAATTACGACTGCGATTTTCTCTGTCCGGCGGAACCGATGAAAGCGCAGTGGGGCAATGGTTCCAGTGCGATGCGTTATACGCATTATGCGGTTGGTGAAGTGGCAAAGAAGGGAAATCCGGATGTACCCGGTTATCGGAAGCTTTCGGAGGTCACAAGGCCTGTCGAAGCCATTTTTGCAGGAGACTGCAAGCATCCGAATTCTCTGGCGTTGAACGGCTGGGGGGAAAATCTGTATACGTCATTCCGCCACGGAGGCGGGAATGACTTCGGCGGAACGGGCGACCGTAGCAAGGACGGCATCTTGAACTCCTTTTCTCTTCTTTCTGGAACGACGAATCTGCTGTACATTGACGGACATGCCGTGGCGCTCTCGCTGGCGTCTCTCCTGAAGGTGCCGACGGAAAACGGGAGGACGCTTCAGGATTTCCCGGTCTTTTTCCCTCATGCCTTCTACCGGGGATTCCGAAGCGGCAGGTAGAAGCCGGAACGTAGTGTATCTCTCCCGGAAGAAGGATTTCTTTTGAAAAAATCTGAATTTTCAGAACAGATATAAGGAATAAGGATTGAGAATGAAACGTTTTTTACATGCATTGCTTGCCGCGGTTCCGCTGATGTTTGCCGGAGCAGTGGAGCCGTACCTTTTCGGACCCCGCGCCGAAATGATGATTCCGGATGAAGAGACCGACTGGGAATATGCGCTCTCCGATTCCACGGAGCTCTCCCGTCTTCCGGAGAATCTGCGCTGGAACTCCGGGCGCAAAGGCGTCAGAGTGAAAACCGCCATGAGAGGCGCTGCACGTTATCATGATCCTCTGTTCGACAAAAACGGGCAGTTCAAACAGAAAACCGATCTGACAAAATGGCATCGCCGAATCGTGGATGTCCCGGAAAATATGCTGAAGGATCATGCGGCGTTCTTCACGATTGCAACCGCCCGGCTGAAATTCGGTTTGTTTGTCAACGGCAAATTTGCCGGTTCTTCCAATCAGGCATGTCTGCCGAAGGAGATGGACGTGACCGGGCTTCTGCGTCCCGGAAAAAATGAGATCGTCTTTGCCATCACAGCGCACGAAGGATTGATTGATCCGAAGACGAGAGAGTGGCTTGCGCCTCATTACAGCTATGGGGATCTCGCCCGATTTGAAGGTCCGATCAAACTGGAATTCCGTCCGTTCTGCTATATTGACGACGTTTTTGTCCGGACCTTTGTCCAGAAAAAGGAGATTGCTTTCGAAATCACGCTGAAGAACGTTTCCGACCGTGCGGTGACGGTTCGTCCCACGATCCGTGTGGCTCCGGAGCAGGATTCCAGACGTCCGAGAATGATTCTGGAAACCGAGACGGTTACGGTTCCCGCGCGGGGAGAAAAAATCATCACGGTACGCCGTCCGTGGACTGCCCCTCTGCTGCTGTGGGATCCCGCCGGAGCTCACTTTTATGAGGCGGATGTCGTACTGACCCGCGATGGAAAGGCTTCGGATGCCTTCCGTCAGAAATTCGGGTTCCGCGAAATTGCAGTCTCCGGACGCGACATCCTTCTCAACGGACAGCGGATCTTTCTTGCCCGCGATTCCATCATGGGCTGTTCCGCCGATTTTGAAAAATGGAAATACGGACGCTGGTATAAAGGGAAAAATGCCGTCAACGCCACCCGTATGCACCTCGGCTCCCTGCCGTACTGGCTGATCGAATCCGTTGACCGCGCCGGACGTTTCCTGATTCCGGAGCTGGCCTTCAGTTTTTTCAATCGGAACAACCGTTTCCGCAAGGAGGGAGTGGAGGAATACTGCAAAGGGGTTGCGAAACTGTACCGGAATCATCCGTCGGTCATCATGTATTCTCTTGCCAATGAGACGGTCTGGGCCGAAACCGGAGCCGAGTGGAAGGATGTGACGGAACATTATCTGAAAACCATGCGGAAATATGCACCGAATGCCCTTTTCCAGGCGGATGGAGACAATTCCTGGAATGGAATTCTGGACATCAACAACATCCATTATCCGGAATGGAGCGCCGGAACCGTTCAAGCGCAGTATCCGAATTCCGGATTCAATCTTCCGAATGATCTCTGGTGGGTGACCCGGGAAAAAGGTGCGGTCAAAGGCGGCTGGCGCACGAATCCATTCGACTGGAGCAAACCGGTCATCATCGGGGAGTTCTACCGTTTTGCCGATCCTTCGATTGCGGGCGACGTCCTTTATGACCACTGGCTCTGGGAGCAGGAGTCGCCTACGGCGTCCACCCCGGTTTCCTACTACAATCCCGTTGCGAAGAATCCGGCGGAGGAGGCGCTCCGGATGGTCTGCAACTATTACCGCTATGTCGGTTTCGCCGGACTCAACCCGTGGGTGCGCGACATGAATTATGTTCTGGAACACACCGTGATGGCTCCCCTTGAGTTCCAGCCGAATCTGACCGAGGGGAATACGCTGAACCGGAAAGTCGTTTTCCTGAACGACGGCGGTGCTCCCGCTGATCGGATTCGATGGTACCTGCGGTCCGATGACAAATCGCTCTTGAAGCAGGGCGAATGGAAAGTGAAGGTGCCGCAAGGGGAAAAATGGGATGGGACCGTCTCCGTGACTCTGCCCCCCCTCGGCAGACCCTAT
>CALXMJ010000100.1 GCA_944389445.1 uncultured Victivallales bacterium
GCAGGAGACGATCAGCTCCCTTTCCGGGAAACTCGAAATGCTCAAAGGCGTCAGCGCCAAAACGGTCTATTCAAAAAAAACAGTTTCATAATACAATCGGAAATGGAAGGAGAACATGGACTATGTATGACCCGAAATCATCCAAGGCGACGGAATTCATAGACGATCAGGTGATTCAGGACTACATCGCCTACGCGGAACAAAACAAGAACAATCGCGAACTGGTGGACGCGATCCTGAAAAAGGCCGCGGAGTGCAAAGGACTCCCGCACCGGGAGGCGGCCGTGCTTCTGGAATGCGAACTGCCCGAGGAAAAGGAACGGATTTTTGCTCTGGCAAAGGAGATCAAGCAGAAGTTCTACGGCAACCGCATTGTGATGTTTGCGCCGCTGTATCTGTCGAACGACTGCGTGAACGGCTGCACCTACGGTCCGTATCACTGCAAGAACAAGCACATCCGGCGGAAAAAACTTTCGCAGGAGGAGATCGCCCGCGAAGTGATCGCGCTTCAGGATATGGGACACAAACGTCTTGCACTGGAGACCGGGGAGGATCCGGTCAACAACCCGATCGAATATGTGCTGGAGAGCATCAAAACCATCTACGGGATCAAACACAGGAACGGAGCGATCCGCCGGGTGAACGTCAACATTGCCGCGACCACGGTGGAAAACTACCGCAAGCTGAAAGAGGCGGGAATCGGGACCTATATTCTCTTCCAGGAGACCTACAACAAGAAGGCGTACGAGCAGCTCCATCCGACCGGGCCGAAACACGACTACGCCTATCATACCGAGGCGATGGACCGGGCCATGGACGGAGGAATCGACGATGTCGGATGCGGTGTTCTGTTCGGTCTGAGTCCGTATCTTTACGACTTTATCGGCATTCTGATGCACGCGGAGCATCTGGAAGCGGCGAAAGGGGTCGGGCCGCACACGATCAGCGTTCCGCGGATCCGCGCGGCGGACGACATCAACCCGGATGCGTTCCCGAATGCGATTTCCGACGACACCTTTGAGAAGATTGTTGCCATTCTCCGCATTGCGGTCCCCTATACGGGACTGATCATCTCGACCCGGGAGTCGAAGGAGGCGCGCAGACGGGTGCTGAATCTCGGAGTTTCGCAGATCAGCGGCGGTTCCCGCACCAGCGTCGGCGGCTATGTGAAACAGGAGACCACCGAAGAGAACTCCGCGCAGTTCGACGTCAACGACAACCGGAGTCTGGACGAAGTCGTCAACTGGCTTCTGGAACTGGGCTACATCCCGAGCTTCTGCACAGCCTGCTACCGGGAAGGACGCACCGGGGACCGGTTTATGAAACTGGTCAAATCCGGTCAGATTGCGAACTGCTGTCAGCCGAACGCCATCATGACCTTGAAGGAGTATCTGGAAGACTACGCCTCGCCCGATACAAAGGAAAAAGGCGAAAAAGTCATTGCGGAGGAATTGAAACACATTCCGAATGAGAAGGTCCGCCGGATCGCCGCCGAGCACCTGACGGAACTTCACAACGGGAAGCGCGACTTCCGCTTCTGACGGCGGGACACCGCGCCCGCCCTCCCCTCTCTTCCCCGCGGGATCTCCGAACGGGAGAATGACTTGTTCTCCAGTTCGTTTCCAAGAGGAGGAGAGTGTAAGGATTTTCTTCCGCATCCGCTCTCGGAAAGGGAGAGGATACGGAAGAGATCGGACTTCTCTCAGGGAAGCATGATCTTATGCATGGCCATCGGGCCGGCGAGCAGAGGCTCGATGGATGCGGCGAACTCCTTGAAGTGCGGCTGGGCGAGATGGGCTTCGAGCGCCTCGTCGTTCTCCCAGCGCTCCTGGAAGAGGAAGAGATCGGGATTGAGGGCGTCCTGATCGCACTGGTAGCTGATGTTTCCGCGATCCTCCCTGGAAGCCTTGATGATGGCGGGCAGGAATTTCCGGAACGCGTCGGCATTGCCCTTTTTCAGTGAAACGATTGCAATGATCTGAAACATGATGCACCTCTCTGTTTTTTTTCGCTTCCGGCGAATTCATCTTTCCGGAATATACACCGGAGAGAGGGAAAATCAATTGTCCCGAATCGGGAAAGAGCGGCTCAAAACACGGAACGAAGAGAAATTCCGGGTTGAAAAAAGGTTCTTTTGAGCGTATATTTCAGAAAAAAAGAAAAAAAATCATCCTCTGCACAATAAAGACGGATCCGATCGCGTTATATGGACATGAAGGGAACAACGGAAGAGAACCGGGTATCGGACGAGGAACTGATCCTTGCGTATCTGGAAGGGGACAGCGACTCCTTCACGATTCTCTATGAACGATATAAACGTCCGCTGTATGCGTACTTGAACAGGATGCTGGGCAATCACGCGCAGTCGGACGATGTGTTCCAGCAGACCTGGATCCGCGTTGTGAGACGTCTGGGGGAATATGAGAGCAAGCAGAAGTTTTTTGCGTGGCTCTCGATGATTGCCCACAATCTTGCGATCGACCAGTTCCGGCGGGAAAAGAAATCGGCGGAACTGCCGCTGGATGATGAAAATGTTGCTGTCAGCGAACCGGTGACGCATACGGAACCGTGGATGCGGATGCACAACCGGGAACTGGGGAAAGCGCTGCGGGAAGCGGCGGAAGGGCTGGCGGAGGAACAGAAGGAGGTCGTCCTGCTGCGCCAGGAGGGACTCTCCTTCAAGGAGATTGCGGAAGTGCAGAACTGCTCGATCAACACGGTTCTGGGCAGGATGCAGTACGCGGTGAAGAATTTGAGAAAACGACTGAACGAATGGGTCTCTTAAACAAGAAGGGCGAAACGATGGAAACGACATGCGCAAAAGTCATGCAGGAACTCGCATCCGGAGAGAGATGCTCCGCAGAGGCGGAGAAGCATCTTGCGGAGTGTCCGGATTGTGCCCTTTTTCAGCGGATCTGCGGACTGGGGACGGCGGTGGATGATCTTCCGGAA
>CALXMJ010000101.1 GCA_944389445.1 uncultured Victivallales bacterium
CCAGCCGACCGTCGCGACCGATCAGAACCGCACTATTGTAACAATTCCCGTCTTCGATCTCGGCAAAGGTCGTCACCAGATACGAATTCAGTTTCCTGGCAAAACCGCTCAGGAAACGGACATACTCCCCATCCGCGCTCTGGACTCGTTCTGACGATGGCAGATTGACATTGCGCGTATTCAGATTCTCCGGCAGAAGAATCAGATCCGGCTTCTCCACTTCACGGCCGATACGCTCCAGAAGAGAGGCAATCCATTCCAGATTCTTCTCCACAGAAGAATTGCTCGGCGGATTCACCTTGGTTGTCACCAGCCGGACCGGACGGGATTTCCATTCAGCCGCCTCCACTTCCGGCTCGGAAAAGCGGACATCCGCCGAAGTCCAGCGGCTGAAAAGCTCCAGAGAAAAAGCCGCCGCACCGGAGGAAACCGGAAGAATGCGTTCAAAATCTCCGTCGCCATTCCGATGCAGATAATCTCGCGCGATCGTTTTCCCTTTCGCATCAACCCAGTTCACAATTGAACCGAAACATTCCGGAGGTATTACGTCTTTCACTTCCGCACGGACAAAGAAGCGGATCGCATTTTCGCCCGACAGGGAATAAAAAAGCAGATGCGCAGCCATTCCTCCGCTCATACCGTTCCGGAAAATGGAATATCCATCCCTTCCCCTCATGAGCTCCGGAAGATGCAGACTCCGCTCCGCGACAAACGTTCGATGCTCATTCCAGCGCATGATTCCTCCTCATTTTAATTGCACCCCTTCTTCTGCATTATTATAGTCGATTTTTCCCGGAAAGAAACGACTGAAAACAAAGAAAATATACCAAAATCACGGTTTTTCCGATTCCGGAGGCAAAGCAGCCGCAAGAGTCATTCCCTTCCGGCTCTCAAGACGGATTCTCCCGATCCGAAACGGAATCAGAACCCGGTCAAAACGTTTCAGGAGAAGGGTCTCCTCTCCTGCGGTGACCGTTCCCTCGCCTTCCGTTACGATCAGAACACGGAAGCTGTCGTGCTCCACTTCCGCAACACCTTGAATCGTAATCCGTTCCGCTCGAAAACAGTTTGTGTGGCGGGAATCAAAAAGGGAAACACGCTCCCCATCGCCGTCAAGCGGCAGCTTCCGGGGAGAAACAAACAGCTCGCGGCGGATGTCATCGACGGAACGCTCCTTGAACTCGAACATCGACAACGCAAAATCCACATCACGGCCCATAAAACGAGCCTGCTCCGGAAGGAGATAACCTCCCCGTTCAAACTCTATGCGCACAGCAAAATCGGTCGGTTCCATGATCTCAATCATGAAAATCCCCTCCCCGATCGCATGCGGAAAACCGCCGGGAACAAAAAATACATCCCCTGGACGAACCGGAATCTTCTCAAAACAGGCAAGAAGCTTCTTCTCATTCTGTTGCAGTATCGCGTTGCGGAATTCGTTTTTTTCCGGAAGATGCTGAAATCCGAGGTAAATATACGGGTCCGCCTCCGGGCGACTGCCCAAAATCAAATAGCCTTCACTTTTCCCATTCTCCGAATTCAAAAAACGACGCGAAAACGATACCGTCGGATGGCACTGCATGTGCAGGCGAATCGAAGAATCCAGATATTTCAGCAGGAATCCGGCATTTTTTCCATATTTCGCCATATGCCGCTCCCCCAGAATTTCAACGGGATAACGCTCAAGCCAATCTTTCAGGAACAAGAGTTTGTTTCCAGAAGACAAGAGGGAAAGACCTTCCGTTGCAAACTCTTCTCTTCCAACATTTTTTGCAAGAGTTGTCGAAAGTATCCAGTCCTCCGGGAAATGGGAGTCGACAGGCTTTTCCACTCCGGAAATCTCATCCAGAGTCCGACCGCCAAGATATGTACGCCACACACGGTTCGCTTCGATTCGGAAAATTGACGGACAATTCATCTTTCAGACTCCTTTCTCAAACGCAACACCATCTGCCGCGCATGTTTCAAAATCAACTCCCCCGAAACAGCTTCGAGTTCGCCGTCTCCGAATATGATCTCCGCATCCCGATTCATTCGAATCCGGCAGACCTCGGCATTTTCATAATTCGGCACCCATAAATAGTCAAACATCCTCCCTGATGCGTATTCCACATGACAGTCCGCATGGACCGGAACCGGCAAACTTCCTACGCTCTCTTCAACACAATCAAGTATTTCATTTCCAAGCTCTTTCATATTCCACACATCGGCTGTAAGGAAAAAGAAAGCGCCCTTTTCTATTCTTCTGCAAAGGAGAAGCGGGAATCCATTGTCCGATTCTATAACAACTTTGGAATCAATGACTTCTACTTCCTGAAGCTCTATTGGAATCTCATGAAACGCATCTTCCCGGCTGTCCGTCATGCGAACGCCCGTCAGCTGATTCAACGGACCGCCCGGCAAAGCGTCAAACAGAAAACCATCCGGAGAAACAGCCCCGAACGGAGCGCTCGCCAGAACGGTCCCTCCGGTTCGGACAAACATCTCAACGGAATTCGCAAGTTTCTGATCCATAACGACCAGATATGGAAGAAACAAAAGAGAAAAAGAACCATTTCCCTTCTGCAAAAACTGTTCCGGAGTCACAACGGCAAGAGGAATATTCCGATGGAAACAAAGCTCAGCAACAGCAAGACGCGACTGCGCGGGCTGATCGTCTCCAATGATATGCCGAATCCGATTGTTCATCGCCTTGACCGTGAAATTTGTTCTCCGATCATATAAAACAGCGGCCTTTTTCAGGGGGTTCAGAGAGGCGGCATCGGGACAGCGTTTCAAAAACGCACCAAACCTGCGCGCGGCACCCGCACGACGGCTGAAAGTCCCGTCGGCAAGAACGAGTCCGCGTCCGCCCAGCTGGAATCCGCTCCGGAAGGGCTCCCATTTCCAGTAGATGGAACCGCATGCCCCTTGAAAAAGGGCTTCGAAATTCCAATCCAACAGCTCATGCGGCGAAACTCGTTCCCGTGAAAAGAGTTCCGAATAACAATGACTCTGCATCTCCGCAATCATGAATCTGCCGTTTCCAGCGGATGCCGCTCCGGCAAATGTAAAGGTCCGCAGGGAGGGAGAATTCTCCTTCAGAAGACGTCCTCCTGTTTTCGGATAAAACGAGATGCCGAAACAATCCACCGTTTCCGCAAGTTTCCAGTCATCCGTCCCGCGCTCGAACTCGCTCCAAACGGCATTGCTCATCACATTGTCCGCCGTCACCGGGTGGAGAGGATCCGTTTTCCGGACCACCTCCGCCCACTCCGCGGCAATCGCCGACAGATTCTCCACCCGGAACTCCTCCCAATCCGTATCCGGCACGATCGACGCCCATGTCACAGGATCCACTCGAATCTGCGAGAAATCCGTAAAGGATTTTTTCCAAATACCGTTCAAAGCATCAATCCGTCCATACTTCTTCTTCAACCATGCGCGGAACAAATTCAAGGTCCATCCGTCAAAGGACTTGAAATGCGTCTCGTTCCAGATATCCCACCCGCAAAGCGCAGGCTCATCTTTCAATTCTCCGGTCACGAACTCCAGAAAACCTTTCACACTTTTCTTCACTTCCGGATGATTGTAATTCAACTCTCCGAGCCCGTTCTGCATCAGCGCGGCAGTGCCATCAGAATTCTCCACAGCAAATTCCCGACGCCATGCCCAATCCGGAAGATACTCAAGATTGGAAACCTGCCCGGTCAATTCCACAATCACCCCAAGACCATATTCCGCAGCAACCTTCAGGAAAGAACGCTGCACCTCGACATCCGCCTTTCCATTTCGATAGAAAACCGGCGGCCAGATCACCACCGTGTTCATCTCCAGCGACGCCATCGCAGCACATGTTCCGGCAAACATCTCCGCAGAGGAATTCTCCTCCAGAAGAACAACACTTCCATATAAAAAAGAATCAAACATGGCTCCACCTTATTGTATAAGATATTATAGAACAATGACTTGCAATCAAAGTTTCCGACCCGGTAAAAGCCCCGTAAACCGATGCGCCCCCCGAAGAGAAACGCCACACGGCATCCGGCAATCCAAACGCAACTTCCTGAACCACAGCAGGATCGGACGGACGGAAAAAGTTAAACGCAAGCCGACTTCCTTCCGGCGGAGTCCCCGAAAATACAAATTTGTATTTCACGCCATCGCAGCGGCAGATCAGAAGTGCATCCGCCACGAACTCCGTCGCCGCCTCATACTCCGCACGGCGGCAGAAATGAAAGCGCTGACGACATCGGATTTCCTCCGCCGATACCTCCGGAGCCTCTTCGCCCACAATCAGATTTCTTGGCACAAGTTCTTCTCCATAAATAAGTTGAATGATAGGAAGAAAAGGAATTTCCGGTCCGGAATACGGAGCCGGAATCTTCCGTCCGAAATAGGGAACCGGCATGAATTTTGCACTGACATCAACCGTAACATCATTCTCTCCGGTGATCCGGTTATGCCAGAAAAACATATTTTTCGTCATTCTGTTTTTCAGCGGTACGACATAGTGAATACCGGAAGGAGAAGAATTCGCACAAATGATCCCCGGTCCCTCCAGATAATGCAGAAAAGACTCCCGTTCCGCCAGAACAGGCAAACGTGATCCATGAGAACCGGACGCGAAACGGAATGCCATGGCAAGTCCGTAAATTCCATACCCCTGCGCCTGAACATGCGTCGTATATTCATCCCAGGTTCCCCGATTTCCGCCTTTGTCGCGGAAGATCTGCCCATCGGAGGAAAATCCGCAAAGCTGGAAAAAAGAGGTCATTTTTTCAGATGCGCCATCCGCTTCGGCCGGCTCCAGCAGATGCCATTTCGAAGCGATCTCCCAGAGAAACACTTTTTTGATCTCCGCTTCGCCCCGCAGGGATCTTCCCCACTTGGCGAGCTCGCCATTCCCATCAATCAAAAAGCGTCCGGCGGAACAGAACTCCTTCAGGATCGCCACGATACGGTCATGCCAGACGCTCCGAAAGTCAAACAGTTCGTCATAATGAAGCAGCAGTCCGATGATTTCCGCGCTGTAGGCGTCGATCCGCCGATCCCCCCGGCTTCCCCGGGAATCGTCATCGTTGAAGAATCCATCTCCCAGATACGCCTCCATCATCCGCCCGATGTAATTGTCCGGTTCCGTTTCCGCCTCATCGATCAAACCGAACCGAAGGCGCATCACATCAATCAGCGCGGCGGCGACGCAGTAATTTCTCGACGCCTCCCGGAGATAATGCATATCCAGCTGCCGAATGAAGCTCGAAAATTCCGCCCATTCCTCCGGAGAAAAGAGCGAAGCAAACATCCCCCTCACTCCGCCCGACAGAAACACCGCATACAGCAATGCAAAGGTAGTCCAGGCGCTTCGCCTGTCATCCACCCGCACGGATGCCAGAGTCCAGAGACGGCAGTATTTTTTCAAATCCAATGTTCCGCTCGTCCATCCGGCTTCGATTCCACGGATCACTCCGCCGAGAACCAGCCAGCCGGAATCCTTGCAGTCGATTTCCGAATCCACGATCATCCGCCCCTGCTCATCCGTATGGGCTGCGGCGAATTCCAGAGCGCGATCCAGAAGCGGCAAATAAAAAGACCGATCCATAGTTCCACCCTTCCTCAGCATAATTATCCATCTTTCCGACAATATAACGCCGCGAGAAAGAAAAACAGAATCAAAAATCAAGGAAAATATACAAAAATCAAGGATTCCGGATCGCCGGTCCCGTGGCGGGATCCGTCTCCTTCCGGGATTCACGGCGATAAGCGCTCGGAGTACATC
>CALXMJ010000102.1 GCA_944389445.1 uncultured Victivallales bacterium
GGTACCGCGCGGCTGGCTGTTCCCTGTTTCCTCCTCCGTCCTCTCTGTCCGATGCGGAAGAGAAAGAGTCCCGAATCTCCGAATCCGGAGTTGAAATCAGGAACAAGTGGCAGTAGAGTATCCTCCGGAAACAGCCCGCGGATTCAAAGAGAGGCAAAAATGAGTGACAATTCAATTCTGCCGGTCTGGACGGAACAGTACCGTGTCCGGCATACGGAAGTTACCAGGGAGGGTTTCCTGCGTGCCGATGTCTTTTTCGACTACATGCAGGAAGCGGCGGCAAATCATGCAAAACACATCGGAGTCGGACTGGAAGCGCTGAATTCCGTCGGACTGATGTGGGTGCTTTCGCGCCTGAAACTCCAGGTTCTGCATACGCCGCTTCTCGGGGAAACGGTCAGTGTCACAACCTGGCCCTCCGGAATCGAGCGGCTCTTCGCAACACGCGAATTCATTCTGAAAAATGAAAAAGAGGAAATCGTTGCCCGCGCTTCCAGCTGCTGGATTCTTCTGGATCAGGCACGGATGCATCCCCGGAAAGTTCTCGAAACCCTCCCGGCGAAACTGCCGGACAACAGCGCCAGAGAACGGAATTTCACAAACCTCGACAAGCTCACACGTCTTCCGGTATCGAATCCCTCCCGGATGCGGATCCCGGAATCCATGATCGACGTCAACCGGCATATGAACAACGCCCGCTATGTCACCGGAGTGTTCGACTGGCTTGCCGAAACGTGCGGGACCGCACCCCGGATTGCGGAAATACAAGTCAATTTCATCGCAGGCACCGCTGCGGACACCGTCCTCGAAACGGCAGGGACTATCGACAGCAATCGTTTCTACGTCGAAAGTTCCGTCGGGGGAGATCCCCATTTTCAGGCGTCCGGGACCTTGCAGGAATCCTGACCGTCATCCACCGCTGGAACGCACGGTCCCCGGGATATGGCCTTCCGGCATCCCGGTCGACGGCATCTTCACTGCGCGTTTCCAGCGGACATCCGAAAAAAAATTGTTTTCCGCTTTGCATTTCCCGTTCGCATGGTATATTATCGTTTACGGAATATTATTACAGAGCAGGCGGAATTCGGAAGAATCCGCGAAAATACAGGTGAAGCATTTATGAACCCGAAATATAAAAGTCCCGCAAGAATCCCGCTGGCGAAACGGGACTGGATCGAGCGGGAACTGACGACCGCCCCCGCCTGGTGTTCCGTCGATCTGCGCGACGGCAACCAGGCACTCCCGATGCCGATGAATCCGGCAAAAAAACTCGAATACTTCAAACTGCTGGCCGAAATCGGATTCCGGGAAATTGAAGTGGCATTCCCATCCGCCTCGCAGGACGATTTTGAATTCACACGCGAACTGATCGAGGGAAACCATATTCCCGACGGGGTCAGGATCAGTGTTCTCACACAGATGCGCGAAAATCTCATCCGCCGGACCGTGGAATCGCTCCGGGGGGTCCGGAAAGCAACCCTTCATGCGTATCTGGCAACCTCCGACCTTCACGGGCGGATTGTGTTCGGCAAATCACGCGAAGAACTCAAGAAAATGGCCGTGGAGGGCACAAAACTGGTCAAGCGCCTCGTCGAAGAGGCCGGCATGAAAGAGGTGCTCGCCTACGAGTTCTCCCCGGAGGAATTCACAGACAGCGATATTGATTTCTGCCTCGATCTCTGCATTGCCGTCAAGGAGGCGTGGGGCAAATCCGCCAAAAATGATTTCATTCTGAACCTGCCCGCGACCGTCGAACGCAGGCCGCCCTGGCATTACGCGGACATGATCGCCTATTTCATCCGGAACTATCCTTATATGGATGAGACGACCATCAGCGTCCACTCCCATAACGATCAGGGGTGCGCAGTGGCTTCCACGGAAATGACGCTCCTCGCCGGTGCGGAACGGGTCGAAGGAACACTGTTCGGACACGGCGAACGGACCGGAAATGTCGATATCGTCACCATGGCGCTGAATTTGAAATCCCTCGGAATCGATCCGAAACTGGATTTCTCGAATCTGCCGAAAGTTGTGAAGGCGGTCGAAGAAGCAAGCGGAATCGAAGTTCACCAGCGCCATCCCTATGCCGGACAGCTCGTATTCACAGCGTTTTCCGGCTCCCATCAGGACGCCATCCGGAAAGGGTTCGAAAAGCGGAAGGAAGCGGAAGAACTCTTCGGGGTCGGGTGGAAGATGCCTTATCTTCACATTGATCCGGCGGATGTCGGACGCACTTACGAGAAACTGATCCGCATCAACAGTCAGTCGGGCAAAGGCGGAATCGTCTATGTGCTCGAACACGATTATGGAATTCATCCGCCGAAAAACATGCATGCGGAAATCGGAGCGGCGGTTCAGCGCTACACCGATCGGAAAGGCGATGAAATTGATGCTTCTGAACTCATCAAGATCTTCCGTGATGACTTCGTCTGCGTCAAAGGCCCGCTGGAACTCGTGAAATATACGCGCGTCCCGAACCCCGAGGAAGCCGACGACAATGCCAGTGTGCAGGTCCGTCTTTCCATTCTTTTCGAAGGGAAACCGCTGGAAATCACCGGTATCGGCAACGGTCCGATCTCCGCCACGGTCCATGCGATCCGGAACAATGCGGCGCTCTATGACTTTATTCTGGAGGACTTCTCCGAGCAGACTCTCGGAGGAACCGCCGACGCCAAGGCGATCGCTTATGTCGGAATCCGCCGGAAATCCGACAACCGTCTCTTCTACGGAGCCGGCGAGCATCCGAACATCGACCAGGCGGCGATTCTCGCTCTCTTCACAGCAATCAACAAGGCGATGAACGACGAAAAGAAAGCCGCCGGACAATGAAAAAGTACGCAACAGTCCTCAGCATTCTGGTTGTCATCATCGTCATTCATGCGATGGTGCTGTTCTCCTGCGTTTATTCGCAGAAGGATGCGCTTGCAAAAAAACGCGGAACAGAGACTGAGGCTCCGCAGAAACCGGAACCGGAATTCGTAATTGATCCGACCCCGGTTCAGCCGGAATCCATCCAGACGCCTTCGCAGCGTCTGCCCGAAGCCCCTCCGATTCCGGTCAATCACAACCACGGCAAGCCGTTCATTTACCAGTATGCGGTCAACGGAAACATTCCGGCGCTTCCCGGGAGCCGGAACGCCACCTCCGGAATTCTGGTGGATCTCAATACAAGGAATGTACTCTGGGCGAAAAATCCGCGTCAGGCGTATCCGATTGCCTCCATGACCAAAATCATGACCTGT
The DNA here is from genome assembly GCA_944389445.1 of uncultured Victivallales bacterium. Taxonomy (GTDB): domain Bacteria; phylum Verrucomicrobiota; class Lentisphaeria; order Victivallales; family UBA1829; genus UBA1829. The sequence goes on from CALXMJ010000102.1 coordinate 3,243, forward strand.
CTGATTGCGTATGAGGATGTGCTTGCCGGAAGAAACGGACTCACTCTGGATACACCGATCAAAGTCTCCACGGCGGCGATGAAGATCGGCGGCAGTCAGGTTTATCTGGACACCCGGGAAACGTTTCCCCTCCGCGATCTGCTGAAGGCCGCTTCCATCAAAAGTGCCAACGATGCCGCCTATCTGATCGCGGAATACATTGGACAAGGCAGTGTTCCGGCTTTCGTCAAGCGTATGAATGAACGCGCTGCACAGATTCACATGGCAAACACGCGGTTCTACAATCCGCACGGGCTCCCCGGGGCAAAAGCCTCGCTGGACAATGTCGCCAGTCCGGAAGGAATGGCCCGCCTGGCGGAAGAGGCTCTGCAGCATCCCCAGCTGATGCAATGGGCATCCACCTGGATGGACACCTTCCGCGAACCAGGAACCAAAGGTTTCATGAAAATCAAAAATCACAACTATCTCATCAAAGGCTCGCCGGAAGCGGCGCCCGGCGTGGACGGACTGAAAACAGGATTCATCAATCGTGCGGGATTCTGTCTCACAGCGACCTGCCTGCGCAACAACCGCCGCCTGGTAGTGGTCGTGACGGGATATCCGCTCCGCAAGGAGCGCGACCGTTTTGTCCGTCAGCTCCTCGACTGGGGCTACGCCCGCGCCGCCGATCCTGCCGCCGCCCTGGTGAACGACCGGAAAACTCCGGTCAAAAAATCTCAGCCGCGAACCACGAAAAAGAAAACGGTGAAAAAAACTTCTCCAGCCAGGAAGAAATCTCAGTAATCCGGGCCTCCGCAGCTCCGGCGCTCCAGGAACATTCCTGATAAAAGATTCCGGAGAATGTTACGCGGGGGAACCGATAACAAAACAATATTTCATCAGTGAGGTGAATATGAAGATCGGAATGATTGTAGAATCGCTGCGCTGCCCTCTGGAAGAAGGAATTTCCTGTGCACGCGAGCTCGGTGCGGATGGAATCCAGATCTATGCGGTCAGCCCGTATCTTGATATGCTGAACGATCCCGCGGACAAGCTGAAAGGTCTTAAGGAAACGGCGGAAAGAAACGGACTTGTCTTTTCGGCGGTCTGCTCCGATCTCGGAGGACACGGATTCTCCGATCCGCCAGGCAATCCGGAGCGGATCGAAAAGACCCGCCGAATTATGGAAGCCTCCCGAATCTTTCAGACGAATGTGCTCACAACCCACATCGGGGTGGTTCCGGCGGACCGGAACTCAAAGCTGTATGCGGAGGTTGTCGAAACTCTTCGGGAAGTCGGTGCCCTTGCCGTGGATAACGGGATGGTTCTTGCCATTGAAACCGGCCCCGAATCGCCGGAACAGTTAAAGCAGTTTCTGCTTGATGTCGACCACAAGGGAGTGGGTGTCAACATGGATCCGGCAAATCTGGTGATGGTCCAGAATGCCGATGCAGCGGCAGCCGTCCGACTGCTGGGAAATTATATCGTTCACACCCATGCGAAAGATGGTGTTCACCTTCGGGACTGCGATCCGAAACGGGTCTACGATGCTTTTGCGGAGGGGGGATTCGAACAGCTGGTTGCGGAAACCGGCGAACTTTTCCGGGAAGTGGAACTCGGGAAAGGCCAGGTCGACTGGACCGGATATCTTGCGGCACTGAACGAGATCGGATATGGTGGTTTTCTGACCATTGAACGGGAAGTCGGCAGCCGCCCGGACAAGGACATCGCAGACGCCGTTCGTTTTCTGAAAGCGCGGATCTGACAGAGCAGAAAAAGCGCTCCCAAATAAACCATAATATTCAGCATGGTATGGTTTATTAAATGAAATCCCACAGGAATTTATTTTTTTTGGAAAAAAGCCTGAAAATCATTGTTTTTTTGGAAAAAAACTTTTTTCCGGGTTGATTCTACCGCATTTCCATGATATAATTTATGTGGGGTAAAATTTTTCAGGATTCAGTAATGGTGTGTTTTTTACAGAAAAATAACCATGGAGAAGGTTGGTCATGGAAGAAAATGTCATTGTAATAGAAGGATTGTCCAAAAATTATAAGCGATGGTTTTCAGCAAAGGGAACGAAAGCGCTGGACAATTTGACTATTTCCGTTCCGCGCGGTTCGGTGTTCGGTTTTCTGGGACCTAACGGAGCCGGGAAAACCACAACGATCAAAATCCTGATGGATCTGATCAAGCCGACGGAAGGTTCGGCAATCGTACTGGGGAAACCCGCGTATGACGTGGATGTCAAAAAACGGATCGGCTTTCTTCCAGACTCTCCCGCATTCAGCAAACAGCTGACGGCAAGGGAGTTCCTGAGCATCTGTGCAAAACTTCTCCGGATTCCCTCGGAACAGCGCAATGAAACCATCGAAGAGGCGCTGCACACTGTCAAAATGACGGATCATGCGAAAGAGAAGCTCGGTTCCTTCTCCCGCGGAATGCTTCAACGCATCGGTGTGGCGCAGGCCATCCTCAACAAACCCGAACTGCTGATTCTCGACGAACCGCTGCTGGGTCTTGACCCGTACGGGCGCCAGGAATTCAAACAGATCATCATCGAACAGCAGAAGAAAGGCACCAGTGTGTTCTTCAGCAGCCACATTCTCTCGGATGTGGAAGAGATCTGCGACAGGATCGCCATTCTCAAGAAAGGTCACCTGCTCTGCACCGGAGAGCTGGACAAGCTTCTCGCCGCGTCAGGGATCAATGTTGTCATCGCCGCCGGCGAAGATAAGGTATTCAAGGAACTGATGGCCGATGCGGAAGGGAGCGTAAAGAATCCCGATGGAGGCTGGACCCTCTCCTTCCCGCATAATAACCCCGAACTGCTGAAAAAAATAGAGGACATGAAAAAGGAATCTCCGGATGCGCTGACCATTTCAGCCTCCAGGGAAAAACTGGAAGATTTCTTCTTCCGGACGGTAGAAAACGCGAACGTTTAACAAGCAGAGAGAAAGCCGGCCGGACGCCGGCATTCCATAAACAAAACGAAACACTCTACAAATTAACAATAAACAAAGGAGAAAGTTATGAATGAGATCATAACAATCGCAAGCGGTACCTGGAAAAACGTACTGCGCATGAAAGTCGTGTACTTTCTGATTCTGTGTGCACTGGTTCTTGTTGCCAGCGCGATCAACTACGACGTGCTCTCCATGGGCCTGCAGAAAGAGCTGATGATTGACGTATCGCTCGTTCTGAATTCCATCGCCGCCATGCTGGTCGTCATCTCTCTGACCTTTGAAATTCCGAAAGAACTGCGGGAAGGTGTCGCATCCACACTTCTCTCCAAGCCGCTGGGCAGATTCCAGTATCTTCTCGGCAAGATGTGCGGCTGTGTGATCACCGGCGCAATTGTCTGCGCTCTGATCGCAATCGGTTCTTTCTTTGTTTTCAACATGTCCTTCGGCGAAAGAATCGGCATCACGATGTTCCAGACGCACCTGCTGGTCATCCTGGCACTGATCCCGATGTCGGCGCTCGGCGTTCTCTTTGCCGTTCTGCTTCCTGAAGTGATCGCTCCGATCATCACGGTTGTCGTTGTCTGGTTTGCGTTCTCCACAAAGGTTCTTGCGGGCGTTCCCGTTCTCTACGGCGGCATTCTCCCGGACCTCGACCTTTTCAACTTCCGGGCCAACGCGGTTTACCAGGTTCAGATCCCGTGGATGTATGTTCTCCTCGTCACGCTTTGGGGCATCTGCTATGCGGCATTTGCGCTCTCCATTGCGAGCATCGTCTTTGAACGCAAAGACATTAAGTAATCATAGGAGTGTTTAGAATGAAAAGAACACCGATTTACATTATTATTCTGGTTGTCGCATGCGTTGCCGCCACAATTCTTTCCATGAAGCTCAACACCATGCAGCACACGTTCTGCCCGGAAAAGAAAGATCTTTCCGGCTCCCCGATCGCCGGATTCCACAAATTTGCTTCCGACGTTCAGTGGATGAGACTCGTCAACTATCTCGGCTCCCTCAATACAGTGGATGAATCCAACGTGAAGCAGGTTGCCGGAAAACTCGAAGAACTCATGAAACTCGACCCGAACCTTGAGAAAATCTACAAGGACGGCGCCCTGATCATGTCCATTGCGGATCCGGCCAAGACCGTCGAATTCCTGACGACCGCCTGCAACAATCAGTACCTCAAGAACAACTGGCAGATTCCGTTTTATGCCGGCTATGTGATGATGCACAACGCCAAGCCCGCAAACTACGAAAAAGCAGCCGAGTTTTTTGAAATGTCCATGAAACGTTCCGGTAGTGATTCCGGGGCTTCCTATGTCGTCAGCAGCTTCTTCCGGGCAAAAGCCAAAGACATGGTCCAGAAGGATAAATCCCTCAAGGGCGATGAGAAACTGGCTCTCCTGAAAGTTCTTTACAGCGAATGGGAAAACAATCAGAAGGTCGGAGCGGAAGGCTCCTATCGCAACGAAGGCGCCAACACCCAGAATCTCAATGACCGTCTGATCAAGGCTCTCAAAGATGTCAAGGTTGCTTCCGAAGATTACAAGCCGACCGCCGAAGGCAAGAAATATGCCGATATGGTCATCTCGAAAGTCTTCGATAAAGCTCACATCTGCTCCAACTGCACAGCGCCGTACGGAGCCGGTGAAAAGTTCTGCTCCTCCTGCGGAACCAGTCTGCCGGTCTGGGGACTCTGCAAAAATCAGGTTTGCAAAAAACCGCTGAAAAACGGTAATGCGCCCTTCTGCATCTATTGTGGAGCAAAGCAGAAATAATGTTTTCCTCCAAGAAGACGATTACAAGACACAAGACCGCCACCATCGGAATGGTGGTGGTCTTGTTTATTTCACTCGCAGTCTATTTTGCCTCGGAAACCATTCTGCGCCATGCCATGGTAAAACCGATCAAGCGTGAAAAGGTCGATTTCGCCAAAGTTCTCGACTGGCTTCCTCAGAAAACAAGAGAGGAACTGAAATACCGGGCAACTTATCTGGATCTCAGACAGAAATACGATCAGTCCAAAACAAAAGAAGAAAAACTCCAGAATGCATATAAGCTCGCCGTCCATACAAAGGATATGAACGAGCACAACGAATTACTGTTACCTTTTATCAATGATCCACAATATGCGGACGTTCCGGGACTGTATCTCGCATACGGAAGAATGTTTTACAATCCCAAGAATCCGAAAGCAATCTCCATTAAACGTTATTATGCTTATCTTGATACATTGAAAGATCCTCTCGAACTGTTCTTCGCGTGGCGTGAAGGACGTGACAGACTTGGAAAAATCGGTTTGCGCAACGCTCATATCGTTAATGTTGAATTTCTCAAACCTCTGCTGGACAAGCCGCTCTCGTTCTTTATCATACGGGATTACAGCTCTATGCTTGATAATATCAAGCGCAATGCAAAACGGATCAGCAACGATGCGGCAAACCGCATTGCCAATAAACGCGAACTCCCCGGCGATAAGGAACAGGTCGGGAGTATGATGCAGCTTTCTCTGGATGCGGAGAAACTTCAAAATGCAGTCAATGCCAGTCTTGACAACTATTCCATCAATGATTACCGCAAACTCTTAACCCTGCGCGACAAATTCGAAAAAGCAGCTCCGGGCAAACCGAAACTGGATGCGGCCTTTGATCTGGTCCGGCATACCAAGGATCCGAAGGAACGCGGGAATATCATCAAAGAACTACTCAAGAGTCCCGATTATGCAAAAAATCCGCTCATGCTGAGGGTCTATGCACAGATTGCCGGAGACATCGGCAGAGCAAACGCCATGCCGATTACTGATTTCCATAAATTTGTATCCACTTTTCAGGATCCCGAGAATCAGTATCAGGGATTCCTAGAAGCTCTCCGCAGACAGAACGGATTCCGTGCGGATTCCGAAAAGAAAATGGCTCTTCTGCGTCCGCTTCTGAAAAAAGATCTGAAGGATATTCCGTTCAAGGACTATCAGAGTCTGTATGATCAGATTTCCCGCTGTGCGGTCTATCTGAACGACCAGCCGGCTTTTGAAAAATCAATCCAGCTCAGAGATGCTTTGAAGGGAAGCGACAAACCGACCCTGAAAGAGTATCTTGAAGCGAAAAAGAATACGAAATAGAGGTTATGCCATGTGGGCCATTGCTCAATTTTCTCTGTTGAAAATGCGCGAATCCGCATTTTATCTGCTTATGATTGTCGCAGCGCTGATCTGCATTTTCACAAATACGGCGGATCCCGTCAGTGAACAGATTGCACGGGGCTCTCTCTTTTCCTATGCGTTTTCCGGAGAAACCCGTACAACTTCAATTGCAATGGGCTCCTGTGTGGCACTGATCATCAGCATCCTGATCTCCTCTTTCTACGGCTCCTCGGAGATTCCATCCGACATCAATACGGGAGTCATTCTTGTAATTCTTTCCAAGCCGGTTGGACGCTTCAATTATCTGGGCGGGAAATACATTGCCATTGTAGTCATGGCATATTCCATTTTCGTCTTTCTGCAGCTGATGCTTTTTGTCTCAAGCAAATTTTTCGGATTCGGCGTAATTCCATACAACAGCTGGGAAGTTGCCCTCCGACAATTTGTGCCGGCATTGATTCTTCTGCCGCTGATTGCGGCGAACATTACATTCTCCATCATGGGCGGAGCGCTCGGGGCGATGATCTTTACGGCGCTCTATCTGATTTTCTCTGTTGTCGTTGCCTTCGTTCCTCTGACCATGGCAATCTTCCCGGAAGGAATGATTCCCTATCTGGATGATTTCCTGTTTTTAATTCATTACATTTTCATCAATCCGCTCTTCTATTTCCATGATGCGGCGGCGACTGGTATGCCGCTGGTTGCGCTGGTGTTTTACTCAATGGCAGTAGCGGCCTTCTTCCTGCTGATCTCCATCTATCTTCTCTTTACAACGGATATGAACGCAGCCCAGTAAAAGCAGGCGTGATGAAAAAGTATTCGCTCTCCATTGAGGAAGATTCCCCTGCGGCTCAAGTCCGCAGGCGTTTTTTTTCCGACTGGACAGCGGTTGCCGGATTCATTTTGATCGTTCTTATGCTGGCTGTTGCCGTTTTCGCACCACTGCTGGCAAAC
>CALXMJ010000103.1 GCA_944389445.1 uncultured Victivallales bacterium
CAAGGATTCCGACGAGGTGAACAGGAAAATTCGCCGGGCATTGATTCATCAATGCGGAGTCGTCATCGGACAGACCGTCTTTCAGGGACAGGTTTGTTTGAAGTGCACGCTTCTGAATCCGGAACTCACACGGGAATCTCTGGATTCTCTTCTGGATCTGATTCTACGTCTGCGGGATCAGGTTAAACAGTAAACTTCTCCCCCGCCTACTTTAACCTGTTTTTTGTGATAAAAATCCAAATGGAGAAAAAGGCGAAAGCATTTTTCCCGGGTCAAGGACTGTGGCCTTGTCGCGGTCCAGCGGCGAGACGCTGGTCGTGCATAGCACGAAACTCTTATAAAAAATGCGAGAGGAGCAAACCGCTTTGAAAAGCGGTTCTTCTCCTCTCGCGCTCTTCTCTTTCCCTAAACGTTTGACCGTCTTTGCAGAAAACGCAAAGGCTCTCAGAGGAAGCGTTCCATGGCATTCCATGCGATATCCGCATAGAAACGGTGTTCCCCTTCCCCGACGACATGGACGCAGTTTTCTTCTTTTCCGGCGGCCTTGTAGATCCGGCGCAGACGTTCAAACTGCCGATCCGCAGCGTCAAGCGGAAAGATCGGATCGAATCGGCCGTTGACAATGACCATCGGCTTCGGAGCGGCGAGCCCGACAACATCGGCACTCTCGCCGTAAAGAAGAAGTCCCGGGACAAAATTGCAGATGCAGTGATACATCGCGCCGATGCTGTCCTTGAACGAGGAAAAACTGCACGACGGCATCACATGAGTAATCCGGTCAAGCAGAGCCCCGGCGAACATGGAAGTGGTCCCCCCGCCGGAATTTCCCATGATACCAAGCGTGTGAAGATCAAGGTCTGAACGAGTGTAAAGGTAATCAATGAGCCGGTCCACATCATAGATCCGCGCCCCGATCATCGTCCGATTGTAGAGCAGCATGGCGGTGGACGGTTCGTAACAGGAAGGTCTTCTTTCCGGAGAGGTTCCGCGTTCTCCCATGGCACGCTGTTCCAGGCAGACGGCGGCAAGTCCGCGTTTCAGGCAGCCGACTGCAAAATCTCTGTCGCCTTCAATCTTCTTCGGCGCGGTTTCATCACACCACTCGACCCCGATGGAATTGTGCATTCCGGTGGAATGCCCTTGAAGGCAGATAAAGGTTTTATACGGTTTTTCCACCTGCTTCGGCAGACAAAGATATGCATAGGCGATCTCCCCCGGCTCCGGCTCAAAACGGATCTTTTCAATAGTCCCGAGCCCGGTTTCGTGTTTCCAGAGGGTTTCCGGAACAGGCGGCTTCCGCGGCATGGCAAGCCAATGCCCGAGACCGAGCCGTTCCATCAGAGCCGGTTTCGCCTCTTTTTTCCATGCCTCAAATGAGGAATAGTTTTCAAAAGCGTATCTTCCTTCGTTCTGTCTGTTTTCCATACATGGATTCATCAAAACAATTCCTTCTGTTAATCTCTGCCGGAAACGGTCGGTCGTTTCCGGTTTGTAATATAGAATGTGTACATGATTATTTCAATCGCGAACGGACAGATTGCAAACATCCGGATCGCGAAACCGGAGACCCATTCGAATTCAGGGTTGATTGAATTATTTCACAGAAACAGACAGTGACTTATAGTGACTTATTGTTAAAGATTCTTTTTTTCTCTTTTTCCCTGTTGACGTTTTTCCTGTTTTCGAATATAATATAAAGAAAGAAAACCGGAAAGAACAAAGATGCTGGAAATAAAACCGAAACAAAATCACAAGTATGGTGAATTAACCAGGGAATTAATCCGGGAATTGCGGAGAGCAATTTCCGCGGGAGAATATACTGTCGGCACCAAACTGCCCTCCAACCGGGAGCTGGCGGAACAAATGTCGGTCAGTCAGGTTACGGCGCGAATGGCCGTTCTCCAGCTTGCCCGGGAAGGCGTTCTGGAAGTTCGGAAAAACCGCGGGACCTATGTGCGGAACGCTCCTCCGGGAACGATTCCGGAAAAACAAGGGAAACCCTCCCGCATCGGCGTGATCCTCTCTCCCTGGGATACGGAAAACACCCCGGCATGGGACAGCAAGGGAAGTCTTTCCGAAATACTCCGATACGTCTCCCGGAATGAATGCCAGATCATGATCTTCTCTTATCCGCAGTGGAGAAAATATGCGGACAAGGCTCCCGAGGATCTCATTACACGCAACAATCTGGATACGCTGGTATGGTTTTACACTGGTCCGCATGAAGTTCGTTTCATTCTTGAACTGGAACGTCTCCACTTTCGGCAGCTGATCCTGAACCGCCGGACCTTCGGACTCCGGACCACGGCAATCCTTCTTGACGAAGAGGCAATGGCGGAAGACATCCCGCATCTGCTGACCGGAGAGGAACGCGCATCGCTGCTCGTCATCAGCGCATCGACAGAGATTCAGCCTTACGCGGACCGGGTCGGAGCCCTGCGCAGACAACTGGAAAAATACGGTTCCATTCCGAAAGATTTCCTCCTGATTCTGCCGGAAGCCAGATTCGAGGGAAATTTCCCCGACTGGACCCGTCTCGTACTGAAAAATGAACTGGAACGGCTCCGTCCAAAAGCAGTTGTCGATTTCGTCGGCTATATCAACTACATTTCGCAATTTCCGAACTCCTTCTTTGACGGGATCGGAAATCCGCGTTTCATCAGCACCGCACCGCCGACCGCGTGGGAATGCCGCAGAGATTTCCATTACACCTGTTACGATCCGGAACAGCAGGCTGTCAACAAGGCTATCCGGCAGTTCTTCGAAAAAGGAGCTCCGGACCGGACAATCCGTCTGCCCTACATTCGAAAAGAAATATGAATCCGCAAAATAATACAATATCAAAAAAAGGAAGGAAAATATGAAACGGAAATTCACACTCATAGAGCTCCTGATTGTAATTGCAATAATTGCAATTCTCACATCACTTTTGCTGCCGGCTCTGGGCAAGGCGCGCGCGACAGCGAAAAAAATCGCCTGCATTTCCAATATGAAACAACTCTCGCTTGGATTCGAGCTCTACTGCTCCAGTTACAATGACTTTATTCCCAAACCCTTCGGACCGGTTCCCTGGGGGGGAAGCCGGAGCTGGCACAGTCTTGTCTATCCGCTCTTTCTACCTCAGCTGACCGGTCAGGAACTCGTTCACGACTTTGACGCAAAAGCCAAATTCTACTGTCCGGCGTTTGACAATCCCAGCGCATACCACAAACAGACCACCTACAGCATGAACGGCTACATGGGCGACAATCAGTGGTGGGGCGGCTCCACACCGGCAAAAACCTACGCGAGAAGAAACACGATCAAAAATGCCGGCATGGTCTTTCTGGTCGGAGAAAAAGGCGCCAATGCCGACTGGGGATATACCATCATAAAAAATGCATTTAAGAACTTTGAAGCCAATCTGCTGAGTTCATCGGAAAGCGACGTCAAGACCCGCATTGAACCGCGGCACTCCTTTGGTGCGAACTTCCTCTATCTGGACGGACACGCCGGACATTCCACCCGCACGCAGATTCCGGCATTCTCCGACATCGCCATCGGACGGGACATTCCGCAGGCAAACTACTCCGGAACCTTTTACAACTGATTTCAAACAAACCATTCTCATTTTTCAAAAAGGAGTATCATGAAACGACATTTTCTTTCTCTTCTGATCCTCAGCGGAGTGACAGGAATTCTTTCCGCCGCGTCCCCGCTGCTTCCGGGAGTCAGCGATTTTTCCTGGGATGCCCCCGGAATCAGGAAAAACGCGGAACGGGAACAGGCTTGTCTGAACGGCTACTGGGCTTTTTCTCCAGTCGCGGAGACCCTTGATCCGCAGGCGAAAGCTCCCGATAATTCAGTCGGCTGGGGTTATGCAAAAGTCCCCTATCCGTGGGAAACCATGC
>CALXMJ010000104.1 GCA_944389445.1 uncultured Victivallales bacterium
CATCTGCTCTGATTTCCGTGCGGTTCTTTCCTGCCGCGACGGAGAATGTTTCTCCGACATTGCCCCCGCGTACTCCGTCAATGTAAATTTCTGAGGAGGCAGGTCTGAAAAGAGCTCCGCCGGCGGGATTCACCGTGATTCTGCATGGCATGGGGGAGAGGGAAAGTTTGTTTTTGCTCCCCGGCCTGGTGATTTCCGCGAGTTCTCCGGCAGCCTGTTCCAGAGCGGAGGTCATGAGATTCCGGAAGATGTCTCTGTCAAACGGAGAAGCGCTGACGGGTCGCTGCTCCCGGTAACTGCCGGTGTAGACATTGCTGTACACGGAAGCCTGTTTGACAAGATCCACCACCTTGAGGATCACATCGAGCTGGTAGGTGGTCGTTTTTGTTTCGATGCCGTACCCTTTGAAAGAATTCTCCCTGGAGCGCAAATCGGAGACGGTTCCATAGATCAGATGGGTTGCGCCGGTTTTCCGGGCAAGTTTCAGAAGGGCGTCTTTCGGGAAATCCGGCTCGTTCTGGAGCTGTACCATGGCGGATTGTACCGCGGCGGAGTCGACAATCTGGAAGAGATCGCGTTTCCGTCCAAGGTAAGCTTCCAGATATTCGGCTCCGAGGACCAGCGGTCTGCTTTCTCCTTTGACGACCGTATTGTAGAGGGCTTTGGCTTTGGCCCAGTCCCGCTGATTGTCAATGACCTCGCTTTCCCGGTTTGCCTGATTGGTACGGGTGTTGTCCCATGCGTCGATCATCCGTACAAAGCCCTGCATGATGCTGTTGAGGGATTTCCGGTCAGCGGCGTTGAGTGTTTCCTGCGCTGGTATTTTGATCAGCTTGTTCTGCCGATCCAGAAGATTCTGTCCTTTTATGTCTGCGGAAGTGAAGTCGAGAATCGCGACTTTAAGAGGGGTGCAATCCTCTTTCTTCTGAGTTTGAACCTTTCGAGTCGTGATTTTTTCCGTTGTGGTGATCTTTTCCGTAGTCGTGGTGATCGTGGATTCTTCTGCCGCGTATGTCATCAGGGAAAGGGCCAGCAGGAAAATGAAGAGGAATTTCATAACATACTCCTTGTTTTGTTTCTCCGGAGCCGGGTTCTTTCCGTCCCGGCAGAAGAATCGTCTATTGAAATAAAACCGATGCAGCATGTCGATTGTGTCATTTCTGCAGGAGCTGCCATCGGATGCTGATGAAAAGTAATTTTTTTTTCTTCCATTTCAAGTAAAAAACTGCTCTTCGGGAAAGTTTTTGTCGTATTTTTTGGATGAGACGGGGTTTTTATGTTGGGTTTAGTATGGAAATGAAGATTTTTCACTTCTCCGGTGAATTTTCCCTGTATCAGATGCTGCTTTGGGAAGAGGCCATGCCCGGATTTGTCACCTGCGGATTGCTTCTCCGGTTCCAAGGCGGCTTCCGGATTCGGAACGGTCTCGTCAAATTGCAGAGCGCGGTCATTTTCAACGGACGGAACGCCTGTATTGCATTTCCGGATTTTTCCGTTGAATGAAGACCCGGAGAAATTCCGCTGAATGAAAAAAACAGAGATTCACGGGGCGTCGGAGAAAACCGGCTGATTTGTATTTTCCCGTTTCCGGAGTATGTTATGGTGCGTTTTCATTCCAATATTCAAACACATGGAGAACCGATTATGAAGAAAAGAATCCGCAAGAAGAAATGTCTTGGAGAATTCAAGGAACTGGCGTTCCGGCTGACCGCAAAATACAGCAGACTCACAGCGGAAAGCGCGAACGAGGTGCTGTCGCGGATTCTTGAAAAGGGAAAGGAACTCGGATTGCTCTGCGGCGGAACGTTTGAAGCCGATCATCTCGACTTCTATGTCGTTTCCGGCCGCATCAACACCCGGAACGAGGAGCGTCGGCAGGAGATGATGGATTTTCTGAAATCCCTTCCTGGCATGGAATCTGTTGAAGCCGGGGAGTTCGTTGATGCCTGGTACACTCCCATTGAGGATGAAAGCTGCTGTGACTGCGGATGCGGGGATCACGATCACGACCATTGAGTTGGATAAGACGGATTTCTGTCTGTAACGGCAAACAGGAAAGTCTCCGGAAACGGAGGCTTTTTTTTACGGGGAGAATTTCCGGAACGATCAGGAGAGGAGAGCTTCCGCGTGTTTTTCCGCGGCGGAGCCGCCTCCGAGCATGCGGGCTATTTCGGTGATGCGTCCATTCCGGTCCAGGGCACGGATGGTGCTGACCGCGTTTTCGCTGGTGGTCCGCTTTTCGACAACGAAGTGACTGTCTGCACGTGCTGCGACCTGGGCAAGATGGGAGATGCAGAGGATCTGTTTGCGTTTTCCCAGCTGGTTCAGTTCGCCTGCGACGACCACTGCCGTTTCACCGCCGATGTTCGCGTCAATCTCATCGAACACGATTGTGGCGATGTTGTCGACTTCCGCAAGGACGGTTTTGATTGCCAGCATGACGCGGGAGAGTTCTCCGCTGCTGGCGACATCGCGCAGCGGCTTGACGGGTACTCCCGGATTTGCGGAGAAGAGAAATTCGATCCGGTCGCTTCCCGCCGGTCCCGGCTGCGCATTGGAGAAGTCCACCTGGAAGTCCGCTTTCTTGAATCCGAGTTTGATAATCTCTTTTTTCAGTTTGCCGGCGAGTTCTCCGGCTGCTTTTTTCCGGGCGGCGGAAAGTTCCGCGCAGATGGTTTCATGTACGGCAATAGCGTCGCGTTCCGCATTTTCCAGCCGTTCCCGTTCGCGGGCGGAGTTTTCGAAGCAGTCCAGTCTCCGGCGGGATTCCTCCAGATGATTGCGCACATCGGAGAGTTCCGGTCCGTATTTGCGTTTGAGGGTTTGAAGAATCCGCATCCGCTCTTCCAGAGCGGCAAACTCGTTTTCGTCGAGTTCGACGGAAGCTGCGCGTGACTGGATGTCGTTGGTCAGTTCCGAAAGCGCATCGGAGATTTCGTCGCATTTTGCCAGAAACTGTTCCGCATAGACGGAATCGACGTTTTCCAGCGGACGGAGCAGGCGCCGGACCGCGGAGAGCCGGTCCATCAGCGAGTCGTCGGACTCGTTCAGAGCGGAAGCCGCGGCGGAGGAAATTTCCAGAATGATTTTGGAATTGGATGCGGCGGAATGAGTTGCCTCAAGTTTTGCATCCTCGCCCTCTTCCGGGTTCTGCCGTTCGATTTCATCGATCTCTTTCCGCAGGAGATCGGCTTCGCCGGGAGATGGCATGGAGTCCAGAAAGGCCTGTTTTTCTCCGGCGGCTTTGCGGATTTCCGACCACGCGGAGGCGCAGCGTTCAAGAAGGGGATCCAGATGGGCGAAACGGTCGAGGGCCTTCAGCTGGGCGGAGATCCGCATGAGTCCGCGGGCTTCGTCGGCGCTGTGGATGTCGACGAGGAGTTCCCCGATTGTGCGGAGAATCTGAGCCGTCGCCGGGGAGGAGTTGATGAAAATGCGTCCGCCGGAATGCGTGAAGACGCGCCGGATCAGAAGCTGATCGTCATCGCAGGGCTCGATTCCATTTTCTTCGAGGAGAAGAGCAATTTCCCTGCGGGAACCGCTTTCCAGCAGGAATTCTCCGGAGACCTCACAGCGATCCGTTCCCTGACGGATGGCGGATTTGTCGAACCGTCCGCCAAGCAGCAGGGCGACTCCTCCCATCAGGACCGATTTTCCCGCACCCGTTTCTCCCGTGATTGCGTTGAATCCGGAGCCGAATTCCAGATCCGCCTCGTTCACCAGGGCCAGATTCTTGATGTGAAGCCATTTCAGCATGGATTACTCCTTTTCTTCTTCGCGTTTGGCACGTGCCCGTGCGGCATTGTCGAAAAAGCGTTCAGATGGAACGTAGGCGTAATCCGGAAATTTTGCCCGGATGGACTCCGGTGCATCCGGCGGAATGTACTGGAAGCGCTTGTAAAGCCAGAGATACTGTTCCGGCGCCATGCGGATGAGATCTTCGGAAATGGTCATGATGTCCTGAGTGATCTCCTTTTCGGAAGTGTATTCGGAAAGAGGCTTCGGGAGTTTGCGCATGGTCGCATGGAAGCGGCCGTCCGGTTTCCGGATGCAGCTGCCGACTCCGATGTAGGCATTTTTCTTCAGTGCCATTGTGGCGGGGAAGCGGCTGACCGGGCAGGGAATGCCGAAGAAATCCACGAAAACACCGCCATTGCGGATCTTTGTATTCTGGTCAATAAGCATTCCGGCGGAACAGCCGTTTTCCATGGCGTGAACGAGTTTCAGCATTCCGCCGCGGGAGTGGATGATCTGGACATTTTTGACCGAACGGCCTCCGGTGATCAGACGGTCCAGATAGGGATTGCGCGCGGAGCGGACCACGGTTGCCATCTTATGTCCGAATACCAGGGCAAGCACGATGCCGGAGAGTTCCCAGTTGCCGAAATGCGGCGAGATGAAGATAACAGGGCGTTTTTCTTTGCTCTGTTTCAGTTCATCCATGATTCCTTGCAGATCCGGCTGGATGTCGATCAGTTCATGCGCCTTTTCCGGTTTGTTGTGAAGCCAGAAGAATTCACAGACGGTCAGAAAGAGACTTTCCAGCGATTTTCTCGCCAGACGGCGGATCTCCTGTTCACTTTTCTCCGGGAACGCGCAGCGCAGATTGGTGCGGACAAGTCCGCCGTATGCCGGAATCAGCGAGGCGATCCCTCCCGCCGCGGAGGAGAGCAGATAGAAACAGCGCCGCGGGGTATGTTCCATCAGGATCATCACGCCTTTGGCCAACAGATAGACTAGATATTGAAAAAAACGTTTCATTGTTTATCGGATGTTGTGTTCCCGGATGAATTGTTCCGCATGCTCCAGATCTTCGGGCGTATCAATGCCGATGCTCTGGAACGATGTTCTGACAACTTTGATTTTCATGCCGTTCTCGAGTGCGCGGAGCTGTTCGAGCTTCTCGCATTTTTCCAGAGGACTCTCCGGAAGGGATACGAAACGCCGGAGCGCGGCGCGCCGGTAGGCGTAGATGCCCCAGTGACGGTAGAGCGGCATGTCGACCCCGCCCGGATTCCGGAGA
This sequence comes from uncultured Victivallales bacterium, assembly GCA_944389445.1. Taxonomy (GTDB): domain Bacteria; phylum Verrucomicrobiota; class Lentisphaeria; order Victivallales; family UBA1829; genus UBA1829. The sequence goes on from CALXMJ010000104.1 coordinate 5,024, forward strand.
AACGGAATCTCCGAACGGCTGAAATACAGTGCGGTGTCGTCCGCGGAAACGATGACTTTCGGAAGGTTTGGATTTTTTGCGATCGCCTCGCGGGTGGAGGGCACGACAACGGTTGCCATGTCGGGTTCATCCTTTCCGCTCATTACGTCGATGAGGGAATTGATGACTTCCGGCTGCATGAGCGGTTCGTCGCCCTGAACATTGATGATGATGTCGCAGTCGATTCCCTGCACGGCTTCCCAGACCCGGTCGGAGCCGGAAGGATGATTCGGGGAGGTCATGACCGCTTCCGCGCCGAACGAGCGGGCGGTTTCCATGACTTTTTCGTTGTCGGTTGCGATGAGAACCCGGTCCGCTTTCGATTGCACGGTTCGTTCCCACACCCACTGAATGATCGGTTTCCCGCCGAGCTTTGCAATGACTTTCTCCGGAAATCTCGTGCTTGCCAGCCGTGCCGGAATCACGGCTGCCGTTCTGAGCTGTTCTGCCATGGCTCAATCCCCTTTGCTGTTGGATTCTCCCGGTAATATATCCTTTCATGCGGGGGAATACAACAGGGAAAAGGGGAAAAGGTGTGGACGGTATTTCTGAAGTGCGGTTTTTTTATTCTTCCAGAATGTTCCGGAAAGCGTCCGCGATTTCCTGACGCTTTTTCCTGTCGAGCTGTTTCAGCGGAAGACGCGCGTTCCCGCAGTCGATGCCTTTGATCAGCATCATTGCTTTTCCCGCGGGCAGTCCTCCGTTCTCCACCAGGAGATCAACTCCCCGGCAGACTTTGCGCATGTTCTTTTTCACCGTTTCCCAATCCCCTTGCCGGAACGCCTCCCGGATGCGGTGATACAAGACGGCGGAATAGTTGTAGGTGCTGCCGATGAAACATTGCGCTCCGACGGCAAGTGCTCCCGCAAAAAATTCGTCCACTCCGTAGATGATGTCGTATTTGCCGTCGCAGGCGTAAAGGCAGTTCTGGTACTCATACAGATTGTGATGGTTGAACTTGATTCCCGCCAGATTCGGGATGCGCCCATCCGCAAGTTCCAGAAAACGGACCATGGAAAGATTCAAGCCCGAATTCATGGTGTGGTAGTAGTAGAAGGGGAGTTCCGGGGCACTGGATGCCGCCGCTGCGCAGTAATCCGCGAGTGCTTCTTCATTCGCCGGTTTGAAATAGGTCGGCGGTACCACAGAGACCGCGTCAAATCCCAGTTCCACGGCTCCCCGGTTCAAGGTCCTGACGTCTTTCAGGGAGAGGGCACCCGTATGAGCGATCAGGATCAGACGGCCCCCCGAGGCTTTTTTCCAGCCTTCCATGATCCGGAGCCGTTCTTCCACGGTGCAGGAGATTCCTTCGCCTGTCGTTCCGCAGATGTAAGCGCCTTTCACTCCGTCGGAAACCAGGGTGTCCGCTTGTTTTTGTATGATTGTGTAGTTTACTTCGCCGTTTTCATCAAATGCTGTAAAGGGGGCTGCAAGAAGTCCGCTGAGTTTGGGGTAAGTCATTTTTTTTGCCTTGTGTTTTTTGAGGGATTAGGGTGTTTCGCCCTCCGGGCGACCAGCTTGTTCAGCTGGACCGAAGCAGGTCATGGACCTGCACCGAGCCTGCGGCTCCTATCTGCCCTGCGGGCGGCTTCCTTTTTACTGAGAGTTGCGCGTGCTTTTATTCAGAAGGAAGTCGTCGGGCGTCAGGGAGTATCCGCGGATTTGTGCTTTGTCCCAGGCATCGTCAACGATGTAGTTGACAATGTAGATTTCTCCGTCGGAGAACTGAACCCAGCCCGAATAGCCGAGGTCCGCAACTGGAGAGCGGTCATAATCAATCGGAAGGATCCGTACTTTTGATTCGGACCGCTGTTCCACCAGCACCGACTCCCGGTCGGTCAGGGCCGCAAACAAATTCTGGGTGGAATTGCCCCATCCGCCCATGCCGCCTTGCAGAAAACGGTAGGTGATCAGAATTCTGCCGTCGTTCAGAAAGCCGGAGGTCGGACGATGGCATCCCGGAAGCGGAAAATCGGTGATTGGCCCCCAGGTTTCCCCGTTGTCGTGAGAAATGACTTTTTTGCAGTCGTATCCCATTCCGGAATTTTCGCGGAGAAATGCCGCCACCGTTCCGCTGCCCATCGGAAGCAGGGAGACTTCGCAGAGATTGTATTCCGGAGATTTGGCAACCGTGATCCGTCGGCTCCATGTTTTGCCGTTGTCATCGGAATAGTGCAGGAATTGTGTCAGTTTGCCGTCTTCCCGATAGTGTGCGGAGAGAAGGAGGCGGCCATTCGGCAGCTGCGTCAGTTTGTCCGGGACAATTCCGTTCATCGGAGTCGGTACCGGCTGGCTCCAGGATTTCCCGTTGTCGCTGGAGTAATACAGGAGGACGTCTGACGCATCGGCATTGCACTCGGCGTGTCCCGGTTTGACTTTGTCGATTGTAATGACGAGTTCCCCATTGGAAAGTTTGCTGATTCGGGCACAGTTGTAATAATAGGGTTTGCCTGCGGTTCCCTCGGTGAGCGGGTGTTTCCGAGTCCAGGTCCGTCCCCGGTCATCGGATTCCGTCAGCATGATCCGTGTATAGGAGCGGTCGCCATGGTGAATGCATTCGCTGAATACGCAGATCAGTTTTCCGGAATCGGTCAGCGCCACGTCCGGCCAGGCCTCATAGATGGCCGGATCGTTGCTGATCGTGAATTTCTGAATTGCCATTGCTTGTCCTTTCGTTGGTTTTCTTTTCAATTATACAATATTTTGTTGAGGCGGGCAATGATAAAAAGATAATATTTATGATACTTTTTTAACAAAAATGTTGATTTTTTCCAGGAAGGGGATATTTTCCGGAAAAGGAGGTGCGGACGATGATTGTCAGCCGGGAAAAGATGATCGGTTTTCTGCAGGAAGCCGATCATATCAGACTGAAACAGCTTTATTTCGGGGAGTCTTCCCCTTTGCCGGAATATCCTCTCCGGATTCATAAAATCCCGCGGATCCTGATGCCCCTGACCGGAGAAAAACACATACGATTTGCGTCAGACGGCAGACGGAATGATATAATTTTTACTCCCGGGGATGTTCTCGTCACGCATCCTTCCGGATGGACTGAAGAAGTATGGGACACGGAGCACCGGATGATTTCCATTGTCTTTTTTGAAGACTACATTCGTGTGATTGCCATTGAACACAACGGACTGCCTCCTCCGCCGAACGGTCCCGATATTTTTTTTCATACGAAGTATCCCCTGAATGCGGAAGGCCGCCAGACTCTCGGCGCGCTCCTGACCGCAAACCGCGATCACCGGGCGGCACGGTATAATTTTCAGGCTTTGATGAGTATTGTCCTGGAGACTCTGGAAAACCAGAGTTCGTATCTTTCCCGGCGGGAGATGGCATGGGACCGGGTTCTGGAAGTTCTTCAGGCAAATTTCCGGAGTGACATCGTGCGGGAAGACATCGCCGATATGGCGAAACTGCATCCGGCACAGCTGTCGCGTCTTGTCCGGGAACAGAAAAACTGTACTTTGCGCGAATACATGACGGATCTTCGGCTGGAACACGCTCTGGATCTTCTGAAGCAGGAAAGCCTGAGCATTGACGCCATTGCATCCCATTGCGGATTCAACTACACCAATTATTTCATCCGCGTTTTCCGCAAACGCTACGGCACTTCTCCGGCGGAATTCCGGAAACGGAAGCCGATGTGAAAGCAGAGAGCATGTCTGTCTCCAGTCATTTCCTGCGGATTTTCCGGGGGACATTCTGTTTTCCTTCCGGGAAAGGACTTGCGCCATGTCTGTTTCCGTTCTATATTAAGGAAAATTGTTTGAATATAATGGGAATTTCATTTGGAATGAGATTGTTTGTAACGCTGTTTATTTTCCTGTGCGGTTTTTCCGCCTTCTGCTGGGACTGGACTCTTCCTCCCTTTTATTCACGGGAGCGTTTCAACACCGAGACCGAACTGATCCGTTTTCTCGGACCGCTGGGGGAGATTCAGGAGACGCGGTCGCAGTCTCTGTATTCGGTTCACCCCTTCTGGAGTTATGTGAAGAAGAAAAACGGTCTGGGCAGTTCTTCCTCCACGGATATTCTCTGGCCGTTCTGCTTCATGCGCAGTTCCTGGTTTGGAGATACGCGGTTTTTTTTCCTGTATTACACGACCTCCTCTGTGAACGGCGGGAGGATGGATTATGTTCTGCCATTCTGGTTTTCCCAGACCGGGCTGGACGGGCGTTTTTCCTGGGCGCTTTTTCCGTTTTACGGCGATATGAACAATTTTCTTACCTATGACCGGCTGCGTTTCTGTCTTTTCCCTCTCTACTGGCATGCCGATAAAGATACTGTTTCCGGCGACGGCTTTCTCTGGCCTTTGATCAATTATGATTTCGGTCCCCACCTGAATCGTTGGCGGATATTTCCGTTTTACGCTTTTGCGGAGTATAAGGGGAAGCGGATCAATTATTCTGTCTTCTGGCCGTTTTTTTCGTATCAGCGTTATCTTTCGCCGAAGACTCCGGGGTATGGATATCTGTTCTGGCCTTTCTTCGGATACAGCAGAATCGGTTCCTCGGAGGCGTGGTCGACTCTCTGGCCGTTTTTCTCTTATGCGCGCGACAGCGAGCGGAAAGATTCATTCCGCATCAATGCTCCCTATCCGTTTTTCCGCTGGGGCGAGAACCAGCGGGACGAGGATGACGATCTCTTTTTTCTCTGGCCTCTGTATGGCGAGAAAGTCAGCCCGCACATCAAGTATTCCTTCGTGCTCTGGCCGTTCCTCTGGAATCTGGAGAATGAAAGCAGCGACAAGGTGACCGGACATACCTGGATCTTTCCCTTTTACTGGAACAAAACAGTTTATTCAAAGGATTTCAGGAAGAAGCTGGAGGAATCCAGGGATCTCTGGCCGCTCTTTTCTCTGAAGGCGGACCGGAGCCGCTTTGAATTTCAGGTGCTGAATCTGGCTCCCAAGGGATTCAGCGCGGTGGACCGGAACCTTTCCCCGCTCTGGAAGTTCTATACTTATGAATCCAAAGACGGCAACTACCGGAGCGATCTTTTCTGGGGAATGTTCAACCTGAGCCGTTATGAGAATACGCGGATCATTGCCGTTCAGCCGTTTTATTCATACAGAAAAACCGGGGAGACGCGGGAGTACTCATTTCTGTTCAATCTTCTGAAACGGAAGCATTCTCCCGAAGGAGTCAAAACAAGATTGTTTTATTTTCTTGAATTCTGAGGATTGCGGTTGTAATTTACCGAATTCAAAATAAGGATCGCATATGATTATTTCCTATGAACCGGACAGTTTTCCTCCCACGGGCGATCTTGTGTCCAGACTCGGGAGGACTGGCGGGATTTTTCTGCGCAATGTCGGCAGGGGAACTCTGCTTGTGCTTCAGGCGTTCGCCGGAATTCCCCGTGCGCTGGCCGGTTCCCGCACTGACATCGGCCGTGCGCTCGGACAGTGCGGGATACGGAGTTTCGGCGTGACTTCGACGGTCGCTCTTTTCACCGGAATGATTCTCGGATTGCAGGCCGGACTGATTCTCCGCGCTTACGGGCAGGAGATGCGTGTCGGTTATCTTGTCGCGCAGACGATGTTCCGCGAGATGGGGCCGTTCATGACGGCATTGATTCTTGCCGCTAGCGTCGGCGCGGCAATGGCGGCGCAGATGGGAACCATGAAGGTTTCGCAGGAGATTGCCGCTCTGGAGGTCATGTCCATCAATCCGATTCATTTTCTTGTGACCCCGCGCCTGATCGCCATGATGCTGATGACTCCGGTCCTGACGGTTTATACGGATTTTATCGGCATTCTCGGCGGAGCGCTGGTGGCAAATACGCAGCTTGATGTCAGCTGGACCGCCTATTATGAGAATGTCCGGTTTCTTCTGACCAGCCGTGAAATCTGGGTCGGCTTTTTCAAAGCATGGGTCTTTTCGGTGCTGATTACGGGAATCAGCTGCTTTCAGGGCCTTTCCGCGACGGATGGCGCGGTGGGTGTCGGGACCGCGACCCGGCGTTCGGTGGTCATCTGCTTCCTGACGGTCCTGATTACCGGATACATCATCACCAGAATGTTTTATTGACGGGATGGGCGCGATCATGATGGTGGAACTGGTAAATGTGTATAAGCGTCTTGGGGGACGCAACATCCTGAACGGGCTTTCCGTGTCCATTGACCGTGGGGAGACTCTCGCGATTGTCGGGCCTTCGGGAACGGGAAAATCGGTGACGCTGAATCACATCATCGGGCTGATGTCGCCGGACCGCGGAAGCATCAATGTCATGGGGATGGATATCACGAAGCTCGGATACCGTGAGCTCCAGAAATATCGTTCGAAAGTCGGAATGCTGTTCCAGTCGGGAGCGCTTCTCGGCTGGATGACGGTCTATGATAATGTCGCTCTGCCTTTGCGCGAGTGTTATCATTTGCCGGAAGACAAAATCCGGGAGAAGGTCGATGGAATCCTGAATCTGCTGAGCCTGACGGATTCCGCCGGAAAGTTCCCCAATCAGATTTCCGGCGGGATGCAGAAGCGTGCCGGGCTTGCAAGAGCCGTCGTCTGCAATCCGGAAATCATGCTTTATGACGAGCCGACTTCCGGACTCGATCCGGTGATGTCCCGGAAAATCGACGAACTGATCATTTCGCTCCAGAAGCGCTTTTCCATGACTTCCATTGTCGTGACGCACGATCTCTGCAGCGCTTTCGGCATCGCCGACAAGATCGCAATGCTGTACGGCGGCAAAGTGGTGGAATACGGAACTCCCGAACAATTCAAGGCAAGCCGGAACGAACTCGTACGCGAATTCATCCGGGCTCAGTTCTCAATCAATATTCAGACAGGTGGTGAAAGATGAGAGGCAAGTTCAGAACCAGAATTTTTTCCATGGAATATGCAACCGGACTGTTGTGCATCGGCGCGCTGCTGATCGTTCTGTATTTTACCGCGCTGGTCAGCGGACGCGATATCCTGTTCAAGCACAAGGAATATTTTTATCAGGCGGAGTTCCCGAATGCCGGAGCGCTGGCGATCAACGACAAAGTGAAGATTCTCGGGGTCGAGACGGGATATGTTTCGCATCTCGGGCTGGCTCCGGACAGTAGTTCCGTTCAGGTCCGCATCAATCTGAGGTCCGATGTGAAGCTGCCGGTGGATACGGAGTTTACCATTCAAAACTCCTCGGTTTTCGGCGGGGCGTACATCAACATCAAGCCGGGGTCCTCGAAGAAACTGGCGACTTCGGAGACGGTGTTCAAGGGATATCCTCCGGTCGATATCATTGCGGAGGCGTCCCAGCTGATTGCGGCACTCAAGGCGGACGAAGTCAAATTCCGGGAAAACTTCCTGAACGATGAATTCATGGGGCAGGTGAAGGAGGCGGTCAAAAGCATTCAGCTCAATACGGTTTTCCTGAACGATATCTGCAAGGACATCCGTTCCGGCAAGGGTACCATCGGCAAGCTCTTCAACGATCCGCTGTTCTATGATACGGCGCAGTCTTCGTTTGCCCGTCTTGCGCTCCTTCTGGAGAATCTGGAAAAAGGGAAGGGGACGCTCGGGAAACTTGTCCAGAGCGACGATGTTTACAACTCTCTTGACGCAACCCTGAAGGAGCTCCGCGATGTGACGCGCCAGATCGCTTCCGGGAAAAGTTCCCTCGGCAAAATGGCGATGGATTCCGGTGAAATTTATACGGAACTGCGTACCGCCATTGATCGCGCAAACAACATTCTCGGCTCGGTGGAGTCCGGAAAGGGATCGGCGGGGAAGATCCTGACCAGCGATGAGTTCTACAACGAACTGCGGGATACGGTCCGACAGCTTCGCGCTGCCATTGAGGATTTCCGCGAGATGGCGCCGGTTGCCACGTTCGGCAGCATAGCGTTCGGGGCGCTGTGATTCTCTTCCGGTGAATTCCTCCGCGGAGGAGAGGGACGGGCGGTTACTCCCGGGTCTGACAGCGGAGAACGTTGTTTTGAAGCTCCCCGTGGCGTCCTTCCGGCAGATTGAAGCGTTCGCAGCATTTTTTGATGAGATAGACGGCATGTGCGGAGGGCGATGCGGAAAGATCGGCGGAGCTCCGTTCCATCTTGAACGCGATTTCCGGGATTCGGCAGATGAATTCGAAGTCCTCCGTCCGGAGCGGGACTTCGGTAAGAGGAATATTTTCCACATCGCGGATTGAGACCTGAATGCTCAGCAGGTCTTCGCTGTATCCCAGCAGATCGTAGAGCTGCGCGAGGAATTTTGCCGCCTCGGCAAAAAGCTGGAGGAGCAGACGATAGGAGACTCCGCCTTCTTTCAGCGGAAACTTCCCTGCAAAATAGAACAGTCCCGACTGATAAAGCTGCCAGCATCGCGCCTGATCCGGAGAGAGCATCCGCAGGGAGACGTTTGTAAAATAGGCGTTTTTCAGATCTTCTGCCGTCATGAAGACGGGATCCGGGAAGAGCGAAAATGCCTCCTGAACATGTTTTTTCAGTTCGGAAAGACTGAATTTTTCCGCGATGTATTCCGATGGCGTCACCGCCAGCGAGAATCGGAACGATTTTTCCGCGATTCGGTCGCTGTGCTTGCAGAAGAAGTTCCATGCGTGCGAGATCTCCTCCGGAAAGTGCGACTGCGGGGAATTTTCCTGTATGGAGTGATCCTCGTAAAGAATTCCTCGGATCATGCGGCCGAGCATTTCGCGCTGGTTCCGCATGGCGCGCTGAAGCAGCGCGTGAATTTCGCTGGAGCGGTATGCCGGACGGCTTGAGGCATCGGGCGTCCGGATGTAAAACGTGCCCAGCATCAGTTCATTTTCACAGGATGAGGTGCAGACATGCGGTATGTTGTGGAATCGCTGAATGACAAAGACCGCGTAGCGTTTGCCGTCGATGACGGGCCGTTCGATGGTGAAGTCGATGGCGGGATCGGCGAAGCGGTTGATGAAATTGCCGACATCGGTGGGGTCGAAGGAACTGCTTTCCTCTTCCGTGAGACCGGTGTAGAGCGCGGGCTGTCCGTTGGCATCCTCTCCGACTCCGACGACGACATATCCTCCTTTTGTATTTGCCATGGCAATGCAGTGCCGGACGAATTTTGCCCGTCCGGCGCGGGAGAGCTTGTGCCAGTTCTGTGCGGCCTTGTAGTCCAGCTCGTCGGATTCGATTCCGCGAAAGATGATGCTTCTCCAATCGGTATTGACTTTCTGCATGTTCCTGTTCTCCGCGTTTTTCCTGCCTTTTCTTCCCCGGAGAGAGTTATACGTTTTCCCCGTTCAGGAGAGAGAGAAACTCCTGTTCGTTCAGAACCCGGATCCCGAGTTCCTTTGCTTTGGTCAGCTTGCTGCCCGCGTCCTCTCCTGCGATGACGTAATTTGTCTTTTTGCTGACGCTTCCCGTGACCTTTCCGCCTTTGTTCTGAATCCGTTCTCCGGCCTTCTGACGCGTCATGGCGGAGAGGGTTCCGGTCAGGACGAACGTCCTGCCGGCAAGTGAGTTGTCCACCCCTTCGGGCAGCTTTTCCTCCATGTTCAATCCCAGTTCGCGCAGATGACCGATCAGTTCGCGGTTGCGCGGCAGGGCGAAGAAATGGACGATGCTTTCCGCCATGACCGGTCCGATCTCATCGACCTTCTGGAACTCTTCGGCGGTTGCGGAAAGAAATGCGTCGATGGTCGGAAAGGAGCGGCAGAGAACGGCGGCGGTGCGGGAGCCGACATGCCGGATTCCCATGGCGGTAATCAGACGGGAGAGATTCCGGTGACGGCTCTCTTCAATCGCGTTCAGCAGATTCCTGGCGGATTTTTCTCCCATCCGGTCGAGTGCGGCAACCTGGAGAATCTTCAGCCGGTAGAGATCGGCGATGCTCTGAATCAGATGATGATTGAGGAGCAGTTCGATGACCGCCGGGCCGAGTCCGTCGATATCCATCGCCTCGCGGGAGGCGAAGAAGCGGAGACTCTCTTTCAGGCGCGAGGGGCAGTCGATGTTTTCGCACCGCCATGCGACCTCGTCGCCTTCCCGGACGACCGGTCCGCCGCAGGAAGGACAGTGGTCCGGTTCAGGGATCTGCTGTTCCGATCCGTTGCGTTTTTCGGTTACGGGCCGGAGGATTTCGGGGATCACATCTCCTGCCTTGTGCAGAAGAACCGTGTCTCCGATGCGCAGATCCTTTTCGCGGATGTAGTCGAAGTTGTGAAGGCTGGCGCGGCTGACGATTGTTCCCGCCAGAAGCACCGGTTCCAGAACGGCGGTCGGGGCCACGATACCGGTCCGGCCGACGTTGAGTTCCATCCGGAGGAATTTTGTCTCCTTTTCCTCCGGCGGGAACTTGTAGGCGATGGCCCATCGGGGGCTGCGCGCGGTGCTGCCGAGTTCGCGCTGGGCGGAGACGTTGTCGAGTTTCACCACCACGCCGTCGATATCGTAGGGCAGGCTGTGGCGCATGGCGAGGAAGCGGTCGCGCGCCTGCCAGACCGCGTCGATGTCTTCGCAGAAAACGTTGTGGGGATTGACCGGAAGCCCGACTCTTTTCAGAAAGGCGACCTTCTCCTTCTGGGTTGGAATTTCGATTCCTTCCACATACAGAATCTCGTAGAAGAAGGCGGCAAGGTCGCGTTTTGCCGTGACGGAGGAGTCGAGCTGACGCAGAGAGCCTGCTGCGGCGTTGCGGGGATTGGCAAATATTTTTTCCCCGTTTTCCTCGCGTTCACTGTTCAGATGGAGAAAGGAGCTTTTCGGCATGTAGATTTCGCCCCGGACTTCCAGACGCGGGAGCGGTTCGTTCAGGCGCAGGGGGATGCTCCGGATCGTGCGGACGTTGGCGGTGACATCTTCGCCCACGGAGCCGTCGCCGCGGGTGGCGGCATTGATGAGTTCGCCGTTTTCGTAGATGAGCGCAATGGAGAGACCGT
>CALXMJ010000105.1 GCA_944389445.1 uncultured Victivallales bacterium
TGTTCTCTGTGCCTCTGCCACGAAAAGGCCGAAGACGTAAAATTTATACCGGATGAAATCGGCGACAAGGATGCCAAGTTCCTCCTGAACTGCGCGGAAGAAGCGGTCAACAACTTCCAGCAGGTCAAAAAATAGCCTTCCCTTCCTGCTGGGAGACCATTCTCCCGGACGGACTTTTCCGGAATCTTCCGCCGCTCGCATGAACGACTTCCCGGAGAACCTTTGCAAATCCTTCCCTGTTCCATCCGCTCCATCGTCCGGAGCCCGGCCTTTTCATGAACTTTTCCGGATCAACCGGATAAAAAAATTCCTGTTTTTTTTAAAATAGGGATTGACATTTCTGCAATTTCTGTTATAATTTTATTAAGCAAACCGGTTTGATAAAACAAAAAAACAGGACAGTCATAAAAATGCGGGATAAGAAAGTAACCATCAACGATGTCGCTCGTTATCTTGGGGTTTCCAAGAGTACCGTCTCGCATGCTTTGAGCGGAAAACGACAGATCAGCGCAGAAGTTGTCGAAAAGGTCCACAAAGCGATCCGGGAGCTGGGATATCAGCCGAATTTTGCAGCGCAAGTGATGAATTCTCATTCAACCGGTTTGATTGGCGTGCTCGTGTGCGACATGCGGAATGCTCACACGATCCGCCTGATCGACGAGCTGGCAAAACACTTGAAAGAGGCAAATTACTCCATGACCCTCTGCATGGCGGGGCATGATGAACAAAGCGGACTTGAGATGATCCGCAAAGTATCGAACGGCATGTTCGACGGCATTCTGAACACTCTGCCGCAGATATCCGCGGAAAAAGCGGCGGAAGCCGCCGGAAAAACGCCTCTGCTGACCTACCTGCGTCACAAAAAAGGGGCGATTTATGTGGATTACGCATCCGGAGTCCGTCAGGTAATGGAGTATCTGTTCCAGCTCGGACACAAGAAAATCGGCCATATCGCCACCCGGTTCCGTCAATTCGGCGAGGAGGACCCCTGCTTCACCGCCTACCGCGATCTCATGAGAAAACAGGGGCTTTTCCAGCCGGAACTGACCTGTCTTTCCAGCGGTGAACTGGAGAGCGGCATTTCCGCTGCGGAATATCTTGTCCGAGCGGGCGCCACTGCCATTTTTGCCTGCAACGATGAAACCGCCGCAGGAGTCATCCAGTGGGCTCATGCCAACCGGATCCGCATTCCGGACGATCTCAGTGTAGTCGGCTTCGACAACACCCAGCTGGCAAAAGCAGTCTATCCGCCGCTGACAAGCGTGGAGCTGTTTGTCGAAAAAATCGCCGAACATACCGTGAAACGACTGCTGGAACAAATTCACGGAGATAAAACAACCGAAATCTCTCCGGTCATCATCACTCCGCGAATGGTGCTGAGAGATTCCACTGCACCTGCATCAAAACAACACTTCAATAAAAAAGAAAAGAGGATCTCATGAAAACAAGAACGTGTAAATTCTTTACATTAATTGAGCTTCTGGTCGTAATTGCAATCATTGCCATCCTGGCATCGCTTCTTCTTCCCGCTTTAAACAAAGCAAAGGAAAAGGCAATGATCATTTCCTGCGTGAGCAATCAGAAACAGATTGTCTCCTCCATAATTCAGTATGTCGGCGACAACAACGACATCCTGATGCCGAGAATGCATACCGTTTTCAGCTGGGCAACCGATCCCAGAACCATTTACGAATCCTGGAAACCGGTCGGACTCGGCTTTCTGGTCTCATGCAAATACCTCCGCGGAAAAAAAGCGATGTCAGGATCACAAATCACTGAAGAAATGCGCCCGAAAACGCTGGTATGCCCGGACCCGTCAGTCAATAAATTAAGTTCGGACACCAATGACCACTTTGTGGATTATCTCTATCATCGCGACTGCACCAACAATACTCTCAATTCGATTGCCTGCTTCAACAAAAATTTCGGGAGAATCGGGAACCGGATGCTCTCCGCATGTACGGCTGCCAAAAACTGGATTACAGAAGACACCAGCATCAATCACAACTGCGGCATCACCATCGGTAAAAGCGACGGCTCCGCAAAATGGCTCCCCCTCTCCGCCCTGCATGGAGTCACCTGGGCCGCCAGATTCGACAAACTGGATAAACTATGATCCCGCTTTTCTTACAGGAAGGAATTTTCCATGACACACCATTCTGAACTTTTTCTTACCATCCTGCTCTCCTGCGGCAGCGTTTTTGCGGAATCCGCCATTATCCGGAACGGCTCCTTCGAGGAACAGACAACCGGCAGCAAACCGTCCGGCTGGCATTGCTACAACAATCGCGGATCCAGAGCTGTTTTTTCCATCGACAATTCGGATGCAACCGCCGGGACAAAATCGCTGAAACTCGTGAATCCGACTCCTGCAAAACCGCATGTGACCGCGGGAATCATGCAGAACATCGTTCTCTCTCCCGGAAAGAAATACACTCTTTCCTTCGATGCCAGAGGCAGAAATGCAAACGGACTGAGAATCATTCTCGGCAAACGGTGGAAAATCAACCATCCGGTCCGGAACATTCCCGCGACATGGAAGCATTTCGAATTTGATTTTACGCCGGAAGAGGCGGATTTCAGCAATGCAGAAAAAGGGAGTCTGGAACTGCATCTTTTGACAACGGATATCTGCGACCAGCTTTTCCTTGACAATCTCCGGATCACACCTGCCATTCCCCCGGTCATCGACCGGAACCACTTCCAGAAGAGAAACATTCTGACCATCCCGCGCACGGGGAAAAAGTGGCAGGCGCTGCACTCGATTCCGAAAGAATGGCCGCGCCTTCTCCTGCCGGAAAGTCCGCTTTTCTATACGGGGAAAACGGTTCCGTCCGGGTTCCGTGCCGAACTTGCGCTCGGATACGATCAGGACGGACTGATCCTTCTGGCAGATGTGAAAGATTCCAAAGTCATTCCCGGTTCCGGCAGCCGTTTGTGGAGCAAAGATTCCATTCAGATCAAAATCAGTCAGCTTGGCGGACTTCAAGATGAAATCACAGGGGACATCGAATTGAGTTTTTCTCCGGGAAAGGGCATCATCCATTCCTGGTCGCCTCAGCTGGAACGTCCCCTGACTTCGGAAGAAGCGGAACTTCGGGGAGACATCACTCAGGACGGCTATTGGATCGCGGCTCATCTGAAATGGAAACTGCTGAACCGGATCGACAGAACCGGAAAACGATTCTTCACGTTCAACGCGGTCGTCAACAATGTGGATGAATCGAATGTCCGGCGAGTCGCGTTTCTTGCCCCCGGTCTCCATGACACGAAAGACAATTACCATAATTTCATCGCTCTTCTGGAATCGGACTCCCCCTTTGCCGCCTTTTTTCCGCAAAATCCCAATGATCCGCGCGAACTCTCCGGCAGGGTGATCGCTTCCGGAATCCGCGCGGACTCGCCCTGGAACCTTCAGGCAAACGTAATCGACAGCACCGGAAAAACCGAAATCGTTTCCATTCCTGTCTCGCAGCCGATCACCCGGGAGCAGGTGTTCTGTTCTCCGTTCCGGCTTTCGCTCCGCAATCTCCCGGAAGGAAAATTCACCCTGCAATGGCTCTGGAACGGACTCCCTGCCGGAAAACAGGAATTCCAGAAGGCGGACCGGGAAAAAAAGCAGAAACGGGAACTCGAGAACTTTGAAAAACGACTCGAAACGGCTTTGGAAACCATTCGGAAAAAAGAGTTGAAAAGCCGCTATCTGACGCTTCAGACCGAGACAATCCGCCGACAGCTGAATCTTCAGAAAAAACTCTTTGCCGACCGGAAAACCTTTCTTCAAAATCCGGATTTCTATCTGACAAAAGGAGAAACCGTCAACCGGGAACTGGAAACCGTTCTTTCGGTACTGGAACAGGAACTTTCCGGAGATCCTGTCTATCCAGCCACATATCAATATGTCGCGAGCCCGGTTTTCTCGTATGAGAAAGGACTCCCGGTCGTGGAAGCGGTCACGGAAACCGGAGAAAAAAACAAACGTCCGATGTTCTTCACCGGATACGGACACTTCGGAAGCGCAGTCACCGATCTGCCCTTTTTCCAGTCGGCCGGCTCCAATCTCATCCAGGTGGAGATCGGTCCAAACAGCATACTTGCCGGAAGAAATCCGGACGGCACCTTCCGAACCAATCCCGCCGGATTCCACTCTTTTATCGGCAAAGCCATGAAACGGGCGATGGAAAACAATCATAAAATCGCGCTTCTCATCTCTCCCCACTATCTGCCTGGATGGTGGAAGAATCAACATCCGGAATTGAAAACTTCCGGCAGTTTCGGGACCGTGGGCGGATACAACATCTATCACCCGGAACATCGGCGGATGCTGAAAGCCTATCTGGAATTTCTCATTCCGCTGATTGCGGAATCCCCCTGGCGCAATGCGATCCACAGCATCGTTCTGAGCAATGAACCGCAAGAGCGCGCAAAATGGGACGATCCCTTCTTCCGGAATCTGTTTGCCGAAGATCTGCGGAAACGTTTCAAAACCATTGCTGAATTCAACCGGATTGCCGGGACAGAGTTTCCCTCATTTTCCGAGCTTCTGAAAACGGGACCGGAGCATCCGGCGGTCCGCTATGCCTTTTATGATTTCCGCCGCAGAGCGTTTGCGGAGTGGCACGCATGGATCGCACGAACAGTCAAAGAGTTCTTCCCCGGAGTGAAAGTTTCCGCAAAGGCCATGGATGTCAGTATGAACGATCATCCGGAAGACGGAGTCGATGCGGAACTCTTTGCCGAATTCAGCGACTACAACGGCAACGACAACTACATGTTTCACGGCATGGGAAAGTGGATCTCCGACTGGCAGAGATTCAGCAAAGGGCACGACCTGCAGTTTTCCATGCGCCCGAACTGGATCGTCAACAGCGAGAACCACATTATCAAAGACGGGGAAACGCGTCTGATTCCCGGAGCTCATACTTATACGGCAACTTTCCAGCAGTATCTTCAGGGAGTGGGCGGAATTGTCACCTGGGTCTGGAGTCCGGATCGTCCGAACGGCTCCCCGGCTCTCGCCGGCAGCATCTATCAGCGTCCGGAATCCATCATTGCGCAGGGAAGAGCCGCTCTTGATGCGAACCGTCTGGTTCCGGAGATCTCCGCATTTGTCACGGCGGAACCGAAGATCGCGCTTCTTTATTCCCCCGCCTCCTTCCTTCAAAATACGGAAAACTACTGCGCTTTCCGGGATGAAATCTATGAAGCGCTCGCATTCTCGGGACACAAGATCGGGTTCATCAGCGAAAAACAGCTTGCCTCAAACGCGTTCAAGCAGTATAAAATGATCATTGCTCCCGCGGTCACCCATCTTTCGGAAAGCGCCGCGCGGGGACTTGCCGCGTTTGCGAAGCAGGGCGGAATCATCTGCGACTCGGGAAACTCGTTCCGCTGCAATCCCTATGGAGCTCCGTTGAAACAGAAAATCCCCTCCGTTGCAACCCCCTCCGGACTCCATCCGGAAAAGACAAAGAAGTTCTGGCAGGAAAAAGCCGACTCGGTGGAGACTCTCCCGGTCCGTCTGGAACTGCCCGGCAGCAGTTCCAAAACCGGAGTGTTCTTCCGCATGGTGAACACAGAAAACGGCTGGCTGATCAATCTCGTAAACTACAACAAACATTCCCGGTCCATCCGGCTCCGCGGGGATGGCAGTTTTTACGATCTGATTGCTGGAAAACCGCTCCAGTCTCGAATGGAACTGCCGCCGCTGAAACCGCTGTTTCTCCGTTTCCGCCCTGCGAAGCCGTAAAACTCTGCTCATAAGGGATGACTCGGCTGCTCGGCCGGAAAGCTGGCGGAAAATCAAACAAGTAAATCCGGCGGATTGATCCGGATCACTTCATTGTCGCAGGCGGCAGGGCGGGAGAAACTTCCGCTTTTCTGCGGGCATCCTCCATGGCTTTCCGCTGTTTTTCCATACGGGTTTTATTTGCGGCGTCTTCGGCAGCCATCCGTCGGCTGGCTTCGGCGATTTTCCGGTGAAGCCGCTGCTGAGCTTTCCGTGTTTCCGCAGCTTTGCGCCGGGTTTCCTCGCGCCGCCTGGCGTCCTGAGCGGCACGGCGGAGAGCGGAAAGATCGTCGCGAATCGTCTCCAGACGGGTCAGATCGCTCTGGATCAGCTGGTTGTTCTCCGGATTGATGCGGTTCAGAATTTCGCGCCGTTCGCTCTGAAGAAGATTCTGGCTGGCGGCAATCGGAAGAACCTTCTCCCGCTTCGCTCCCAGACGGATAATCTCATAATTCACCAGCGGAACCGGATCCTTTTTCGGATGATAGCGGCTGGCATCGCGTTTGAGTTCGCGGAGCAGCCATGCCGGACGGGTCCCCGTGATACCGCCCGCCTTCTCCGTCTCGAAATACCGATAAAACACCCGCTGGAACTGATTCACCTCCCAGCCGCGGCCGAGAAAATAAACCGGGTGTCCCTCTTTCTGCTGACGTTCAAAGAACTCACGCAGATACTTGTAAAGCTGTCCGTAGTTGAACGACCCGAGCTGTTTGTCGAGCGCCCTGGCACGGCTCTGCTGGAGTCCCGCCGCCTGCGCATCCAGCGAACGCTTCACGATGTTCCGGATCTCGCGCGGATTCATGATGTAGGAAGGATACAGATGCCAGCGCTTTTCAAAATCCAGTTCGTTCAGAAGTCCCGCATTGGCAATCAGAACGGCCCCCTCCGGGATATGCTGGCGTACACTCTCCACAACCACCGCCCGCTGGAGATCTCCCGCTGCTTTGGGCTCGCCCATTTTCGTGATGCGCGTCCATCCCCAGATGCTCTGGAGAACCAGCAGAAATCCCAGGGAAAACAGAAACGCTCCGCGGTACGGCAGAACCTTCTCCCGCAGACGACGAAGCGAAAGCATCGCCAGAAGAATCACCGCCGGAACCAGCGGACAGAGAAACCGCATCGCACCGGTGCCTTCCCCGTCGGGAGCCCAGTAATACATCAGGTAAAGAACGAAGGTCGGCAGAATCCAGACGCTCCAGAAAATCGCTCTCCGCCACCGCAGACGCCATGCAGCCAGCGCAAACACACCCAGCGGCCCGACCACACCCATGAAAAGTGCCGGAACACAAATCAGAAAGTTTGCCGGAATGAATCTCCATTCAAACGCACTGGATTCGGAGGTCAGCGAATATCCGCTTCTCCACGGTGCTCCGTATGCCAGAGTGTGAAAACACGCCAGCGCCCCATAGGGAATCGCCGCGCCAAGACAGACCGCAAGCACCAGAAACCATTTTCTCCGTCCTGGAATCAGAAACAGCGCATATGCCAGCGGAATGAAGATCAGCAGAAAATCCGTATACCGGATCCCGACCGTGAATCCGATCATGACTCCCCCGAGAAAAGCCCAGAACAAAGCCCCCCGCGAACGACGCGTCGAAGCGAACACCACCGCCGCCATTCCCCAGACAAAAAACGCCAGGCTCGGCGTATGCGAATTTTTTGTAATTCCCAGAATCGCAATCACAGGCGACAGCGCCATCATAAACGCCGCCAGAAGCGCCCACCACCGTCCAATCCAGAAGCGCGCAAGAGCAAACATTCCCGCAACGGAAAGCACTGCCCCCCATAAAGTCGCATAGAAACCTCCCCCCTCTCCGAGAAGCCAGTTCATCCCCGCGGCAAGCGCCGGATAGAACGGCGGGTACTTCGGATAATACTCCCCCCGCTCGTTCACAACCCACATGTGCCCGATAAACTGAAGGTCATCCACCGGCTTCTGATAAAAGACTCCGTTCAAATTCAGCATCCGCGCACAGACATGGTATCCGTTCTGATCGGTTCCTCCCGTCACGGGGATCATGTAGGTCAGGAGAACCCAGGTGTACGACACGAGAAGCACACCCAGGAACAGAAGGGGAAGCAATTTCCGAAAGGTTATTTTCCAACTGCGGTCCAATCGTCACTCTCCGGGAGAATATCGGTTTTCGGAACCATATCACACTTTCCGTTTTTTTGCAAACTGCAAAGACGCCGGAACGTTGGATTTCTTCGGAATCATGATGACGGCTCCGATCCGTCAATCATCCGTCAATTTGCATTTTGAATACGAATCATTCCCGTCATTTTTCCGAAAGCGTCCCGGAGAAATGCCATAGTGACGGGCGAAGACCCGATTGAAATAATATTCGTTCGGGTATCCGACCGATTCAGAAACATCCGCCAGTTTGCGGTCCGTCCCGAGAAGCAGCGCTTTGGCGCGCAGCATTCGCTCCTCCTCCAGCAGTTCGAGAAAGCTTCTCCCGCAGAGTTCCCGCACCAGATGCCGCGCCCGGGACGGTGAAAGAGAAAGTTCCGCTCCGAGCTCCTTCAAAGAAACCGGCTCATGCGCATGCCTCCGGATGAACTCCAGAATAAGAAGCAGTCGCCTGTCCGAAACCGGAACGGGCGGACGCGCCTCGCACTCCTCCAGCAATCCGTTTCCGACCACCCGCAGAAGCTCCTCCAGCTCAGTAATCCGCTTTTCATCCGCCTCCGGCAGTTCGGCATACCGGGAACGGAACCAGTCCGGAAAGTGCTCCGGAAGGGAATCCGGATCAAATCCCGAAGGACGGAACACTCCGGCAAACAGGGTCAGCTGACGGCTTCCCTTCCGGCAGACCGGCACGACAAGTTCCGTCAAATGTTTCCAGCAGGTCTTCCAATGAGGAACCGGCGCCCTGTCGAGGAGTTCCTCCGTTTTCCGGAAGCACTCCTCCACGCAGCGGGCATTCCAGAACGGGAGCTGATAACGGCCCCGGAAACAGCACTCGTGCGGATGCAGATGGCGTCCCGGGAGCAGAGGGCCTCCATCCGGGCGGCGCAGTTTTCCGTAAAGATCATGAACCGTCAGCCGGACCCCGTACCGTGTTTCTATTCCGCGCAGAAGCTCTTCCGGGCCGGAGAAGGCTTCCCCGCTCTTTTTCACCCGTAAAAATTCCATAAAAATCCTGTTTCAGCCTTTTTAGATAAAAATATAACCGTTTTTGAAATTGTCAAACGAAGAATCGAATGTTAAAATGACGGATGTTATTTCCATCAACACCGGGAGGAGATTATGGATTTCATACAAGAAAATGCAAGACGGATACCCGTCAGGGGAGAATTCGACGTGATTGTGGCGGGAAGCGGCCCCTCCGGAGGCTGCGCGGCGCTGAGAGCGGCGCAGACCGGAGCAAAAACACTGCTGATTGAACAGAACGGATGTCTCGGCGGCATGTGGACCGCCGGGCTTCTCGGCTGGATGATCGACCATGAAAAACCGGAAAGCGGTCTGATGAACCGCCTGAAAGCGGAGCTTCGGAAGCGCTGCTCCTCCGCCGGCTCCCCTCCCTGTTCAGGATCATTCGCGTTCGAGCCGGAGTGCATGAAGCTGCTGCTGGAGGAACTCTGCGAAGAAGCCGGCATTGCGATCCGGCTTTATACAACGGTTGCAGGAACAATTCCCCGCGAGGAAGGCGGGATCGACTGTGTGATCACGGAATCCAAATCGGGCCGCGAGGCCTGGAAAGGAAAAATCTTTATCGACGCAACCGGCGATGGAGATCTCGGAGCCCTGTCCGGCTGTTCCTTCGATTTTGGGAGTCCGGAGGATGGACATCTGCAGCCGATGTCGATGCTCGCCGTTCTGACCGGAATCCGTCTTCCGGAGATTCTCTGCTACGTCAACGGCTACACCCCGCGGACGGAGGCGGTCAACAATCTTCATGACCTTCTGACGGAAAATGGAGCGGAACCCACCTATCACGACGCTACGCTTTTCTATCTCTCGGACGAACTTTTCCTTCTGATGGCCAATCACGAATACCGTGTCTCCGGCTGCGATGCCGACGACCTGACCCGCTCCGCCATCGCCGCACGCCGGGAGATCCACTCCCAGATTGCCGCACTCCGGCGGAGCGGCCCCGAATGGAAAAATCTTACGGTTGCCGCGACGGCGGAACGGATCGGAGTCCGGGAGGGCCGACGCATCCGGGGACTTTATCAGATTTCGCTTGCGGATCTTCTGGAAGGACGCAGTCAGCCAGACGCCATCTGCCATGTGAAAGCCGGAATTGATATTCATGCCTT
>CALXMJ010000106.1 GCA_944389445.1 uncultured Victivallales bacterium
CCTCCGTCAGCATAATGCCCGTTGCCGTCGCTTCCGGATGATCCGGAGTCATCACCAGATCGATATCCGACGTGGAAAAACTGGAAGTCAGCTCCTGACAAAACGATCCGCACGGCTTCTCCAGCACGCCGAACAACGTGAAAAAGCCACACCCCTCCTCAAACTCCCGAATCCGTTCCAGAAACAGAGATGAACGGAATTTCTCCGGCAGAATCTCCGCCACGGCATGAGGATGAATCGTCATGACACAATCGCGGAAAGTGACGAGTGTCCCATCCGTCAAACGCACCTGGTGACAGCGGAGCCCTTCCTCCTCCACACACTCCCGGATCGTACAGCGCGTCCGGATCTCGATTCCAAGCTCCTTCGCCCGCCGCCGGAAGGCATCGACAAACGCCCCTCCGCTCCCCTTCACCCGGACCATGTCATCCAGCAGTCCGAAACTCACCCGGCAGTGATTTGCAAGCGAAATCTCTCCACAGGGAGTTCCGTGACAGCTTGTGAAACTCGCCAGCAGACTCCGCACCTCGCCGGACACCTCCAGCGAATCCAGATACGCTTTCAACGTAATAAAATCCTCCTCCAGCGCTCCGGAAACCGCAAATCCATCCTCCCGGAGATTGAACAGGGGCGTATTCTCGAAAATCCGCTTTTCCATCTCGAAATAGGCCCGGATCTTCTGCGCTTCCGAAGGATAAAGGGAACAGAAATAATCGCGAACACGGGAACGTCCCCGCGGCAGATGAAACAGCTTTTTCCGATCCGCCAGATACAGATTCGTCCGGATCGGAATTGTCTCAAGCGGCGGAGAGAACTTCAGCATCCGAACCATGTCGCCCATGCATCCGGACAGCGCGGCAGTGAAATGAAATCCCGTGTCGAACGGGATCCCGCATCGGTAAAAACGCTGCATGCTTCCGCCGATCACACCGCTTTTTTCCAGCAGCAGAACACGGAAACCGCAGTCGGCAAGCAGCAGACTGATCGTCATTCCGGTCACGCCGCTGCCGACCACCAGATAATCAAACTCCTTATCCAACAGCACTCTCCGATTTGATTAAATGACGAGCCCGCCGTTGACCGCCAGCACCTGTCCCTGGATGTATGAGGCATCGGGACCGCATAAAAACGAAACCGTCCCGGCAACTTCCTCCGGCAGACCTGCCCGGTTCAGAGGAATCAGCGGCAGAATTTTTTCCTTTGGAAGATTCGCCGTCATTGATGTTTCAATGAATCCGGGAGCAACCGCATTCACCAGAATATTCTTCCGCCCGACTTCGCGCGCCAGCGCCTTCACCGCACCGATCAGAGCCGCTTTCGAAGCGGAATAATTGACCTGTCCCCCCTGACCGATCTGCCCGGATGCGCTGCTGATCGCCACGATCCGCCCGCTTTTCCGCGCCATCATTCCCATGAGAAGCGGCTGAACCGTGTTGTAAAACCCGTCGAGATTCGTCCGGATCACGGAGTCCCACTCCTCCGGCGACATGAAGACGAACAGATTGTCGCGCGCGATTCCCGCATTGTAAACGATCACATCGGGCGCATCGTCTCCGAAGCAGCCGTTCAGCGCCTCCGCGGCGGCGGAGCGGTCCGCAACATCGAACACCAGCCCAGCGAAACGCCGTCCCGCGGATTCCGTCAGCATTCCGACCTCGGACAAAGACGACGCATCCCTGCTGGCAGTCCCCACAATATCGAATCCGTCCCGCGCCAGTCTTCCTGCGATCGCCTTTCCAATCCCCCGGCCTGCGCCGACAACCAGTGCTCTTCTCTCTTTCATATTCACTCCAGACCAGTTTCCATACTCCGAAAAACAAATCTAATGTATCACGGAAACGAGTTCCGTCAAGTCGGGAAAAGCGAGTTTTTCAGAACGGAAGCGGAAATCTCCCGGAAAGAAACCGCTGGAAAATCGCCTTCGGGCTTGACTATTCCCGCAACGGAGCTATAATAACCTCAAGTCACCGCAGGAAGGGAAGAGTCTCATGACAGCAGAATTCATATTTCAGGTGCCGGCAAAAGAATTCGATTTCATTCCGTTCAACCGGAGGCTGGAATCGTTTTTCGCCGATCATAAACTCTCCCAGATCAAATTGTTCACGATCGAACTCATCGTCGAAGAACTGGTCACGAACACGCAAAAATACGGCGGAAAAGGCAAAATTGATATTCATATCCGTCTTTCCGCCGATACCGAAACGAACCGGATCACACTCCAGATCCGCGACAACGCCCTCCCGTTCGATCCATCCCGCGCAGAAAAGATCGACACCACCCTCTCCATTGACAAACGGGAAATCGGCGGACTCGGCCTGCTGCTCGTCCAGGAAAAATCCGAATCCATGAAATATGAATACCGCAACCATTGCAACATCACAACGCTGACGGTGTAGCAATGCGTTCCATCCGGGCCAAAATCTTTCTCGTCGTCATCTCCTTCCTGCTCATCATGAGCTTTGCCTTCAGTTTCTACGCGGTCAACACAACCACCAACTACCGGAAACTGCGGATCAACGAACTGGCGGCAACCGTTCAATACAAAAGCGAACGCATCAACACCTACATCACTGAAATGGAACAGGATGCGCTCTCCCTGGCAAATGCGGCATCCGTCTACTACCTCTACACCAATCGAAGCGACGCCATCGGCAACTTGATAGTCCTGAACAATATCCGCACCTTTCCGACCGCGGCCGGCGGAGGCATCTGGTTCGAACCATTCCGCCTGAATTCCGCACGCAGACTTGCCTGCTTCTACGCCTGTTACAACGACAAGGAAAAACTCCTGCTGGATCCCCATTACGGCACGGAACAATACAACTACCTCAACCAGACCTGGTACAAACTCATCGCCCGGGGAGTCAAGAAGCGCGGCGACGTCAAGTGGTCCCCTCCCTATCTCGACACGGCAGGACCCAAATCCATCATCATCACCGCCGGTACGGGAATCTACAACCATGATGCCGAACGGGTCGGCCTTGCCACCATCGACTGGCAAATCCAGAACGTCATCAAGGCAATCAGCAGAATCAAACCGACGGAGAACAGCTTCGTTTTCATGTGCGATCCCGAACACGATTACATTCTGGCAAACACCTTCAGTCCGGGCCGCAGCGAAAAAATGACCGGACGCTCCCTCCGTTACGCACCCTGGTTCCAGAACCTGAAGCAGGCAACGAAACTTCAGGTCTCCGTCATTCCGTTCAAACTTCACGGTGCGGAATATTACGCCTTTGCTCGCGTCCTCCGCAACGGAATGATGCTCTCCGTCCAGGTCCCCGCAGCAGAACTGTTCGCACTGATCAATCTGCACAATAAAATTTTTGTTTCCCTGTTCGTCACGTTCTCGCTGCTGATGCTGTACTGCGCGCTGGTGATCGTCTCCCGCTACATCACGGCACCGATCCGCAACCTGATGAAGGAGATCACCCGGCTCGGACAGGGAAATCTGGACCACCGCATTTCCGAATCGTCAAAGGACGAAATCGGTTTGCTTGCGCGCACGTTCAACCGGATGTCCGACAATCTCAAGGATTACATCGACCGTCTCGCCAAAGAGACCTCCTCCCGCGAACGCATCACCAGCGAACTGGAAGTCGCCGCTCAGATTCAGAAGGACATCCTGCCGAACCGCTTCCCGCCTTTCCCGGAAAAAATCAGGCAGTTCGACCTCTATGCGGAAATGCACGCCGCAAAAGAGGTCGCAGGCGATTTTTACGATTTCTTCATGATCGACCAGAACCGCATTGCATTCGTCATCGCCGACGTCTCCGGCAAGGGCATCCCCGCCGCCATGTTCATGATGAGCGCAAAAACAACCCTCAAAAACAATGCGCTCAGCGGCTACAGCGCCGCAAAAATCATCGAACGAACCAACAAGGCCCTCTGCGAAAACAATGATGTCTGCATGTTCGTGACCATGTTCTTCGGCATCTACGACCTCAGCACCAATGTCCTCCATTACGTCAACGGCGGACACAATCCTCCGCTCCTCAAGCATGAAGGGGCTCCCTACGACTGGCTACGTCTCGACAAAGGATTCGCACTCGGCATCATGGAAAACAGGGAGTACCATGCCAGAAAACTCCGTCTTAAAAAGGGCGACCGCCTCTTCTGCTACACCGACGGCATCACCGAGGCGACCAACAGCAAAGGCGAAATCTTCGGAGAAAAACGGCTTCTCTCCGTCATGAACCGGACCGCCTATAAACAAACCCATCTGCGGGGCGACCTCAAGCGCATCATGGACAACGTCCGGGAATTCGCAGACGGAACCGAACAGTCGGACGACGTCACCATGCTGATTCTGGAAATCAAGGAATAAATCCATTTCTGCTCCGCTCCCTTGACTTTTCCATGATCTCATGATATGATATCCCATGATCCGCAACAACATCCGTGAGTCTGGAATCATGTGGAAAATTCTTTGGAACAAATATGTGTTTCTCCTGCTTCTGCTCCTGATCGCCGCCGGAGGCATCACCGTCACGCTGAAATGCTGTGCCGCAAAGCAGCGCGCGGAAGAATATACGGGGACTCCGGAACAGGATCGGGAAATCGCAGAGGAAATGACCGCCGTCTTCTCCCCCGGACACGGACTGGCTGAACGTGTTCTCGTCGTGCAGCAGCTCCGTCCGACTCTCAACAAAATGCCCCGGGAAAAACGCCAGGCCATGCAGGTCAACGCCGTTCTGACCGCGGTGGACCGCAGTCTCGTGCGACTCTCAGCTCTTCCGCCTGAAGAAAAAACAAAACAAATCAAACTCATCTGCGAAGATGCCATGCTCTTTCATGACACCTTCCGCAAACTTCCGCAGGACAAACAGCGCAGAATCCGGGAAATCATGACCTCCGGCGCCGGCCGGGAACGGTTTCATCAGCTGAATGCGACCATCACCACCGGACTCTCCCCGGCCGACCGCGAAGCCCTCGGTCCCGCCATCAAATCATGGCACGAAATGCTGAAAGGAAAAACGCAATGAAGAAAAACAATTTCACTCTCGGAGAACTTCTGACCGTCATCGCGATCATCGCCATTCTGTCGGGCATTCTGCTTCCGGTCCTGAACTATGCCCGCGCAGAAGCGCAAAGAACGTCCTGCGCAGGAAACCTCCGGCAGATCGGGCTTGCTGTCCAGATGTACGCCATGGAAGATTCCCGTTTCCGCCTCCCCGCCTGTTCCGGGTCCATCGACATGGCCGCGGGCCCCGATCCCCAAAGCGTTCTTCATCTCTATCTCAACCGGTCGAAACAGGTCTTTCACTGTCCGTCCGACAGGACCCGCTTTGCCGAATCCGGCTCCAGCTACGACTGGAACACCCTTGTCAACAACGAACAGATCAACGAGAAAACCCTCCAGATGCTCTCCCTGAAACTGCCCGTCATGTTCGATTACGACAACTTTCACGGACCATCCGGGAAAATCTCCTCCAAAAACTATCTTTATCTGCCGGCACACGCGGTCAACAAACTGATCTACGCGGGAATGTAACTCACGCCTCCGGACGGAAACTTCCCTGTAATTCCGCTCCCGTTTCCAGACGCACTTCCACACCTTTTCTCAGGTGCACGGTCCCGAGAAACACACCCCCCTCTTCCGGAACGACATGGTCGCCGCCCGCTGAAAAAGCCTCGTCAAACGCCTTCTGAATGTCATTCCCATTCTTCTTCACTCGGGAATCACTCATTTTTCCTCTCTCCGCAGTTTTGTTGTTTCATGCTGTAATGAGGAAGGCACGGAAATGCCATAATAAAAAGTGATTAATATGATTATTTATCAAAAAAGAGAGAAAAACTTGTTTCTTTCGAAAAACGGCTCTATATTATGAGTTCTCCAAACTTTTAACATAATAAGGTGAAACGATGTCAACAAATCTATTGGAAGATCTGAAGGCTCGCGGATTCGTCTACCAGTCGACCGACGAGAAAGCACTTGCAAAAGCTCTGTCTGAGGGTCCGATCACTTATTATGTGGGATTCGATCCGACCGGAGACAGTCTTCATGTAGGACACCTTCTTCCCGTCATGGCCATGCGGTGGCTCCAGAAAGCGGGACACCGTCCCATCGCCCTCGTGGGAGGCGCGACAGGACTCGTGGGCGACCCCTCCGGCAAACAGGAGGCCCGCCCGATCCTGACCAAGGAAAAAGTCGCGCAGAACTGCGCCGCCATCGGCGAACAGCTCAAACGTTTCCTGCCCTACGACAATGTCGTCATGGCAAACAATCTCGACTGGCTCGGCGAAATGAAATATCTTGATTTCCTGCGCGATATCGGGTCCAAATTCAGCGTCAACAAGATGCTGACCGCCGAATCCGTCAAGCTCCGGATGGAAACCGGAATCACATTCATGGAATTCAGCTACATGCTTCTCCAGTCCTACGACTACTACATCCTGAACCGCGACTACGGCTGCACGCTGGAACTCGGCGGACAGGATCAGTGGGGAAATATCGCCGCGGGCATCGACCTGGTCCGGCGGCTCTCCCAGAAAGAGGTGCACGGCTTCACCATGCCGCTGCTCCTCAACAGCCAGGGCAAGAAATTCGGGAAATCCGTCGGCGGAGCGGTCTGGCTCGACAAGAACAAAACCAGCGTCTTCGATTACTATCAGTTCTGGCGCAACGTCGATGATGCCGATGTTCAGAAGCTCATGGGGTATTTCACCGCGCTCCCGCTGGACGAAATCCGGACTCTGTGCAGCGCGTCCATCAACCGCGCAAAAGAGGTCCTCGCCTTCGAGGCCACCTCGCTCGCACACGGACACGAAGAAGCCGCCAAAGCCTATCTCGCGGCATGCACCAAATTCGGTTTTGCCGACAAGGACGGCACCATCCCGACCTCCAGCCGGATCCGGGAAGTCAAACCCGATGCATCCGCAGGACTCGACGACCTCCCCACCTTCCGGCTTGCACTTCCCGCGGAAGGAATCTGGATTGTCAAACTGCTTGCCGATTCCGGTCTCTGCAAATCCAACGGCGACGCCCGCCGTCTGATTCAGGGCGGAGGCGCTTATCTGGGCGACAAGCGCGTGGAAAGCGCCGACTACACCGTGACATCCGCCGATTTCAAGGACGGAGCCGTCATCCTGAAAGCCGGCAAAAAGAATCTCAAGCGGATCGTGCTCGCCTGATCCGCCTGACAAACGGAACTGCGGTCCCCCCCCGAAACAATAATACCGGGACCGCGGTTCCTGAAACATGTCCGCCCCCGAGCCGGAAAGCCGTATTGCCGGAAACATTCCCTCTGTTCCGGCAACAGCACTTGATTTTATCCAAATCCGCTGTATCTTTTCCTTATGATGAAACAACAAGACATATCGAAATACAAATACATCCATCCTGATCCCGCCGGCAACCCGGAAGAAAAATTTCTGGTCTGCCCGAACTGCGGGGAAATGCTCCTGCCCGCGGATATCGAATCGTTTTCCACCTGCCCCTACTGCAACACGAAACTGGAATTCAGCAACGATCTGGAGGATTTCATCCTTTCTCCGCTGATTTCCCATTGGATCCAAACGGTCCGGAACCGTCAGGAAGCGGGCAGAGAAAGCTACTACCGCCAATAAGCGCACTGGCTCCGCCGAATTTACACGAACCTGGTTGCAAACGGGGAAAAGAATGCTATTGTTCTCTTATATACAGGATGTTGCAGGGAGTTACAGAGGATGAAACTGTTCGCGATTCTTATTCTGGCGGCAGCCGGATTTGCCTTTCCGCTTTCGGCGGAAGTATTCTCACTGTGGCCGTTTTCCTCCGGCGAAGGGGGCGGCGATCTGGATGACGCGCTGAAACCGGCGAAACTCTGGTCGGAAAAAGTCATTGTCGACGGACATTCGCTGGAGCTGGGAGTCTCGCTGGTCCGGAACCCGCTGGACGTCTGTTACAAAAATCTGCGCAGACTCTATCCGAACGCCCGTTTTGCGGCGAATTCGAACTCCCTGCTGGTGGAAACCAAACGGAAAGACGGCATCCGCCGCCGTCTTTACCTGCTCTCCATCGAGGGAATCTATCCGACCATTGAATTCACGATGGATCTTCCGGCAGACAAACTGAAACCATCGCACTGGCCCGCGGATTTTCCGCTTCCTCCGGGCAGCAGACCGATTGCCGTCATGGAATTTCCCAAACGCAGTGCCGTTTACGGCGCATTCGCGTCAGAGTTCGGAATCGCCCAGACCCTTCCGAGCGTCGCCGCCGCCCTGAAGAACTCCGGCTGGAACAGCGTCACAAACGAGCATAAAGACACCCTCAACGGCACAGGAGAGGTGTTCATGAAACAGAATCCGCCGTCGCTGATCATCATCGGTTTCTCTCCGACGAAAAACGGGGGATGCATCGGAACCATCTACAAACGGCTGAACAAGTGACGCATCAAAGGAGCGGAGTCAGGAGAGCACAGAGGTTTTCAGCTGCCCGGACAGCACCTTTTTTCGCATAGATCTGCTCCAGCGTCACTTCGTCGGAAGCCGCAAGTTCCCCTTCCAGCTCCGTCTTGAGCTGTTGAATGAAACTTTCTCCCCGAATGACGGTATCGAGTTCAAAATTCAGCCGGAAACTCCGAACGTCGCAGTTGCTGGACCCGACCAGCGCCCATTCGGAATCCACAAGCATCGCCTTTGCATGGACAAATACGCCCCTCCGTTCAAAAATGCGGACTCCGTCCTCCAGAAGGGATTCGTAAAAGCTGCGGGAGGCAAGCTTCACATAGAAATGATTGTTGTTCAGCGGCACGATCACGCGGATATCGACTCCGCGCGCGGCAGCCATCCTCAGCGCCATGATGAACGGCGTGTCAGGGACAAAATAGGGACTGATGATCCAGATGCTTTTCACGGCGGTGGAAACAGCGGTGTAAAAAACTTTCTCGCTTCCTTCGTAACACTGGCCCCACCCGGAACAGACCACCCGGATCGCGCAGTCGCCCCGGGGAGCAACCGGCGGCAGAAGCGCCGCTTTCAGAATGTTCTCCTCGGATTCCTGCGCCGCATAGAACCAGTCGCGCAAAAACGACATTTCCAGTTCACCGACAACGGGACCTTCCATCCGGCAGTGCAGGTCGTGGATCGCGCTTTCCCCCTTCCGCCGGACAGGGACATTCTCCTCGCTGATGTTCACTCCGCCGAGAAAGCCGATCCGTCCGTCCACGACCAGCAGTTTCCGATGATTGCGCATCTGGAAACGCCAGCGCGTCAGGCTGTTCATCAGAGAGAAGGGGCGGATTTTGAAATTGTCGATTCCCCGTCCGTATTTGTTGAACATCCGGTAAAAGGAAGAGAAGAAGCTGCCGAAACTGTCATAAAGGATTTTCACATCAATCCCCTCGCGCGCCCGGTCCTCCAGAGTCTTCAGGATGTAATGCCCGATCTCATCATCGGCAATAATGAAACTCTGAAGCAGGATCGAACGGCGCGCGGAATTGATCGCATCCAGCATGGCGGGATACGCCGCGGTGCCGTCGCGCAGAAGTTTGACGGAATTGCCATGCACGGAACAGGTCTCCGGCATGGTACGGTCCAGAGTCGTTGCAGAAACGGAGCCGCCGCGGACAATGAAGCGCTGCAGCCGGGAATAATACTCCTCCAGTTTGGGATGCGCCTTGATCTTCGCAATAAAGTCGCTGGCGGAATCCGCAACGCGCCGTCCCATGGAAGCCTTCCGGCTGCGCCCCGTCAACAGATACAGAATCACCCCGAACGCGGGGAACGCGATAATCACCGTAAGCCACAGCGATGTCCTCTGCGGTTCATCCCCCTGATTCCGCAGAACATCCAGAGCACAGACGACCGCAGCCAGCAGGAGCACCAGAATCCAGCTCCCGTAAACGACTACTTCCACATGTTCCAGCCACTGCATCGACAGTATTCCTCTCCTTGCTGCCGGGAAAATAACACGGTTTCTCCAGCACGTCAAATGAAAAAAATAATTATTTTTATTCCATTTCATTGATTTTTTCAAAATCCGGACTATTCATATATCCAGAAAGGAGAAACGTTATGCGATTCACATCCCGCTTCCATCTGCCGGCGAGCAAGTTCAGAATCCCCCTGGTCATTCTCCTGCTCTCTCTGGTGTTTTTTCTCTTTTCCCGAACGGAGACCGTCTCAATCGGAAGCGTCTCTGCTCTGATTTTCTGTCTTCTGCTGAAAAAAAGAAGCGCCCTGCGCTGCCATAAGGGACTTTTACATTTCTCT
The DNA here is from genome assembly GCA_944389445.1 of uncultured Victivallales bacterium. Taxonomy (GTDB): domain Bacteria; phylum Verrucomicrobiota; class Lentisphaeria; order Victivallales; family UBA1829; genus UBA1829. The sequence continues at coordinate 10,195 of CALXMJ010000106.1, forward strand.
CCCGCCGCGTGCGGTTCCCAGAGACCTTCAGGAGAGAATACCAGCTCCCCTCTTCGGAAATAATGGAACTCTGAAGCAGGATCGACCGGCGTGCGGAGCTGATCGCATCCGGCATGGCAGATTCCGCCGATGACCGTCAGCCGGAGCAAAATCCTCGAGAGGATCTTCCGCTCCTGCTCATGCTTTCCGGGATCACGATGTGATTTCTTCTGTAGATTCCGGAAAAAAAATGATAATTTTCTTCCTGGACTGTTGATTTTTCCCGGATACCGGGCTATTCTTAGCACAGAGAAGGAATGAGAGGAGAAACGTTATGAAATTCACATACCGATTCAATCTGCTGCTGCCCGACCAGTTCCGGATTCCAATGGTGATTCTCCTGATCTTTCTGGCGGATTTTCTCTTTTATCGAGTGGATACACAGACCATCGGAAGCGTTCCGTTCCTGATTTTTTATCTGGTGCTGCTGATTTTCGCGCTGCCCCATCGTCTGGATTTCATGCCGATGAATTTCCGTCTTCTCTGGGGATTTGTCTTTTTCCTCTGCTCGCTCGGGCTGCTCTATGCGGTCAATTTTTACAGCATTGCAATTCCGCTGTTTGCGCTTTTCTCTTTCCGGATGGTCTCTGCGAAAGCCGTATGGGAAACAAGAATCGGGAAATGGCTTCGGAATTTTCTGCTTCTGGCCGTATCCATGATCTTTGACTGGTACTATCAGATCCGGATGGCAATGAAAGACCTCGGGACCACCAAACCGATTCTGGCAAAGTTCATACGCGGAATCTTTCTCTGGCTTCTGCCGATCCTGCTCACGTCTCTGTTTCTGCTGCTGTTCGCAAGCGCAAATCCGCTCATCGAAAAGGGGATTGACAATCTTCTGGAGCAATTACGCAGAATTCAGATGCCGAGTCTTTCCCGTTTGTTCTTCTGGTTCTGCATCTTCCTTTTCACGACTTCCCTGAGCGGACTGACCTTATGGAACCGCTTCACCGAAATCTGGGACAACAATCTGATCCATTGCAATTATCAGGTGGAACAACAGAAATCGAGCAGCTTTCTCCTTGCCCGAATCATGACGCGCGGACTGATTCTGTTCAACCTGCTTTTCCTGTTCCAGAATGTGCTTGACATAGAATATCTCTGGTCGGGAGCCGCCCTCCCCAGCGGAATGACCTATGCGGAATACGCCCATCGCGGAGCCTACCCGCTGATCGCGACCACTCTGCTTGCCGGACTGCTGACCCTGATTACCTTCGGACGGCAATGCACCGGCCCCGTCTGGAAGCAGGCACGGATTCTCGTATATATATGGCTCGTGCAAAATGTTTTTCTGGTGGCATCCTCCCTGCTTCGGCTGTGGAAATACATCTCGGTGTACAGTCTGACCGAACTCAGGGTTGCGGCGGCTTTCTGGATGCTGCTGGTCGCCTGTGGACTTTGCCTGATTCTGTACAAGGTCTGGAAAAACAAGGATCTTGCCTGGCTGGTCTGGTCCAACGGCGCTGCGCTTCTGGTGCTCATGCTGTTTATCATGCTTTTCGATGTCAAAGGATATATTGCGGGATACAATGTGGCGCACTGCCGGGAAATCGTCAAAGAAACGAAAGAAGGCATCCAGCCTCTTCCGCTGGATACGAAATATCTTTGTGCGCTTGGTTATCCCGCTCTGCCCGCCCTCCTGAAAGCGGAGGAAAAAGGCATTGAGATCCCCCCGAACCAGTACGGAGACGACCTGATTCAGGAAATGTATCTGAAACTCGGAAACGATCTCGACAACTGGCGGACCTTCACGCTGCATCGTTATCTCGTGCAGAAGAAAGCCGAACCGCTGTATACAAAATCCGGAAAATGAAGCAATGACCGGCACCTCCCCGGAAAGGGAAAAATCTTTTTTCCGGAATTTGATTTGACATTTTCAAAAAGAATGATACATTAATACACATTGCAGATCCGGTGCCCAATGGTGTAACGGTAGCACAACTGATTCTGGTTCAGTTTGTTGAGGTTCGAATCCTTATTGGGCAGCCATTTTTATCGTTATCCGAACTGTGAAATTCCTTTCATTCCTCTTTTCCCGTAACAAGCCGGGTTGTTCTGTAACTTCATGTCCGCACTGGGAATTGCTGTCATTTGTCTTCATTGCTTGATATTAATCTGAGAGAAAAGAATTCAGGAAAAAAATGTTTTTTTTTCTCAAATTGCTCTTGCAACAAACGGATAGAAGAATATATTGCCACTAACGAGACGTTTTCCTTCCTGGTACGAAAACAATCTCAACGGCGTTCCGGCAAAACTGCCATAAGTCGCTATGCTCCTTCAAAAAATCCAAAACCCGCAGAATTCCTGCAGACAGGGAGTCATCCATGTATGTTGACCATCTGTTTCCGTTTTCGGATTTTTTTGAACAAGCGTGCGGACTTCTGGCAGTTTCGCTTTTTCTGCGAAACATCCCGGAACGACGGCATCACCGTCCGCAACGGTAAGAACCATCTGAATGAAACCTGTACGGAGGTACGACAAAATGAAAAAGGGTCCCAATCTCAGCCGGGAGGAACTGGTCGCCAGGTACGAAAAACAATCCATGGACAAGGTCTGGCCGATTTTCTGGCAGTACCGCAGTCTTCTGTTTGCCGCCACGGGGACAATGATCATCTTCAACATGATCGGACTCACAATGCCGTGGATGCTCAAGATCGCCATCGACCGGATTCTGCCGAATGCCGATTATGTGCTGTTCTGGGTCCTGAGCGGGTCCATGGTCATCATCTATCTGATGCGTATGCTTCTCCGGTATGTCGCCTCCTATCTGGTGGACTACACGGGCATCCGTCTCATCGTCGACATCCGCCAGAAGGTCTTCCGCCATCTGCAAAGTCTCTCGCTGAAATTCTATGAGGAATACAGGACGGGAAAACTGATCTCAAACGTCATCAGCGACGTCGGGCTGCTCAATATGCTGATGCGCGTCATCTCTCAGGCAGGCGAACAGATTTTCCAGCTTCTCCTGATCGCGCTCCTGCTGCTGTTTCTCAACTGGCAGATGGGACTTCTGGTCCTCTGCACGATTCCGATTCATTACCTGAATTTCCGCCATTTCCGCAAAATCATGAAAAACGACTCCATGATGATGCAGGAAAAAGTTTCGGAAATTTCCGCGAATCTCTCCGAAACGCTCTCGGGCGTGAAAGTGGTGAAATCGTTTGCCAAGGAACATTCGGAGAATCTCCACTTCTTCCAGAACCTGCGCCCGCTGGTCGATCTCCAGATGCGCGTCACGGTGGACGGGGTCTATCTCTGGGCGATCTTCGACATGCTGACCGTCCTGACCTATCTTGCGACCATCGGGATGGGTATCCGCTATGTCCAGATCGGCACGGTCTCCATCGGGGAGTTCGTCGCCTTTTACAGTTACGTTTCCATGATGCTCCAGCCGATCAACGTGCTCTCCGGACTTTCGGTGACTTTCGCCCAGGGGCTTGTCGGAGCCAGCCGTATCGTGCACCTGCTGAACACTATGCCGGAGATCAAAGAGGCGCCGAACCCGATTCAGCCGTCCAAACTGACCGGCAATATCGAATTCAAGCATGTCATGTTCAGTTACGGCAAGGACCAGCCGCCGGTCATCAACGATTTCTCGCTGACGATCAAGCCGGGCGAAAAAGTTGCGCTGGTCGGCCCCAGCGGGTCCGGAAAATCGACGATCACGAATCTTCTGCTCCGCTTCTACGATGTCTCATCCGGAGTCATCAAGGTGGACAATCTGGACATCCGCAAGCTCGGATTCGAAGCTTACCGCCGGCACGTCGGCGTCGTGCTCCAGGAGCCGTTCCTCTTCTCGGGCTCCATCCGGGAGAATATCGCCTACGCGAAAGAGGACGCGACCGAAGAAGAGATCGAAAACGCTGCCCGCCTCGCCAATGTCGAAGAGTTCGTGGAAACGCTGCCCGAAGGATATGAAACGATCATCGGCGAGAACGGAGCCAGTCTTTCCGGCGGACAGAAGCAGCGGCTCGCGATCGCCCGCGCAATCCTGAAAAATCCCGCAATTCTGATTCTTGATGAAGCGACCAGCGCTCTGGACACCGTCTCTGAATATCTGGTGCAGGAAGCTCTCGACCGACTCATGGAAGGCAAGACAACCATCATCATCGCGCACCGTCTCTCCACCATCCAGAACGCGGATAAAATTGTTGTTCTGGAAAGCGGAAGAATCGTTCAGCAGGGAACCCACGAAGAGCTCATGGCTCAGGAAGGGACCTATAAGGAACTCTATCAGACGCAGCGCAAAATGGCAATCGAGCACTAGGAAACGGGGAGAAACCATCATGAATCTGCAGCAGAACAGAATCCGGATCAGGGAACAGCTGAAAGTGTTCCGGAGAATCGTTTATGTCATATTGGTTCTCGTCATCATCATGTTCTCCTTCATGCTCTTCGGGCACATGGACGACGAGGTCATGGGGAACGGAACCGTCACCGGAATCCGCGATTACGACCTGAAAGCGCTGGTCAGCGCAAGAACCGTCCGGATCCTCCGGTACGAGGGAGAGTTCGTCGAACGCGGAGAAAAACTTCTCGAATTCGATGACCGCAACCAGAGAGACCGCATCACGGTCCTGAAAAACCAGGTCAAGGAACTGGAACTCGATATCGCCGTCAAAGAGAAAGATTTCCAACTTCTCCAGAAAGATCCTCTTCCCGCCTATTACCGCCATACCCGTCTCCAGCTCAAAGAGGCGAAAGAGCGGCTCGCCCGCTCGGAACACGAGGTCGAAGTTTATAAAAAACTTTACGGACAGAAAGTCATTTCCCGCCGTGAATTCCTCAAAATTGAAATGGAGCATCTCGGCAACACCATGACGGTCCAGAGACTGGAAGAAGACTGGAAAAAACTTCAGGAAGGCATGGCCGCCGAAATTCTCGACAAGGCAAAACAGGAACTCGTCCTTCTCCGCCAGAAACGTGCAGGCAAACTGGATGAACTCGCCATGGCGGAACGCCATCTTGAGGATTACGTCATGCGCGCCCCCGACGCCGGAATCCTGACGGATATCCCTCCGCGTCCGGGCGGATATTACGAAAAAGGCGACGTCATCATCAAATTCGCCGCAAATCAGAACAAGAAAGTCATCGCGCTCATCAGCGAAAACCAGATTTTCAAGGTCGAACCTGGTCAGCCCGCGCGCATCACCAGCAAACAGTACAACTATCTGGATTACGGCTACTTCCACGGAAAAGTTGATCTGATTTACCAGCTTCCTGTCGAAATCAACGGACAGAATTATTATCCGGTCAAGATTATTCTCACCGGCGAGCCCCAGCCTCTCCGTTTCGGTTCCGGCTGCGAAATCACCATCATCACGGGACGCGAGCGCATTATTTTCGCTCTCCTTGGAATCCGGAGCAAAGATTATCTGCAGCGTCATAGACTTGACCTCAGGAAAAAGTTCATGCGCTCTCAGACTCCTGCTCCTGCCGAAGAGAAAACCGATACCCGGACTTCCCAATAACCCCCTCTTGGATGGAAAAACGTGCCCTCTCCCCCGGTCCAATCACCGGAATCACGTTTTTCCATCCATTTTTCTTTGCAGACGCTCAATTATTATACAATATTGTACAATGTATTAAAAAAATATTAAACATTTTTGTCTTTTACCTATTGCTTTTTCTGGAAAATATTGTATAATTAAAAATAGAAACACCAAGAATGAAAATATGGCGGACTCATGCAAAAATCGCAAAGGACAAAAGTAATCAGCGGCATCCGGCGGATGATCTCCGAAGGGAAATACAGTGCGGGGAACCGGCTGCCGACGGAACATGAACTGGCAGCGGTCCTGAACGTTTCGCGCGGGACGGTCCGGAGCGGTCTTCGGGAACTTGTCGCGGAAGGGATTCTGGAACAACGGCCCGGCGTCGGCAGTTTTGTTTCGAATGTTCTGACAAGATGTCCTGCGGAAGTGTCTCGCACGGCGGACAAAACGAAAGTGCTTTTTCTTGTTTCCATGCGTAAAGGCGAGTTCAATTTTCAGCTTCTGGAAGGAATGGAGTCCGTGCTGTTCCGTCACGGGCTGGAGCTGGCGATTTACAATATTGCGGACTCCCTGGAAAAAGTCGGGCAGATTCTGGAGCGTATAAAACCGGACACTTGCGCCGGAATTCTGTTTTCTCCGGTCATTCTTCCCAATTATTATGACATCAACAGCCGGATTCTGGACTCTCTCGACCAGACAGGAATCAAATATGTGGTTGTAGACTCCCCCGTTGCGGAAAACGGAGTGATCCGCGGCAATTTTGTCGGAAGCGACGGCTACACGGCGGAACGGGAAATTGTCCGTTATCTCACGGAGGCGGGCCACACGCGAATCGGCAGTATTCGTGTTTTCAACAGCGTCTATACGGCGGACCAGCGGTTCAGCGGGATCTGTGACGAACTCCGTCGACAGGGACTCTCGCTTGCACCGGAACTTCATACCGTCATTGAGGATGTTCCCCTTCATGAACAGGGCAGACAGCGGGTCCGCGAAATGATTTCCCTGCCCGATCCGCCGACGGCAATCATCTGTTCCCATGACTTCATTGCAATGAACGTCATCGACGAACTGGCAAAACTGGGCAGAAAAGTCCCCGATGATGTCTCCATCATTGGATTTGATGACGAAACCTTCTCCGCCACCTTTGATCTCACGACGGTTCGCCAGCCCTTCCGCGAGATCGGCACCCGCGCTGCGGAGATCCTGCTGGAGAACAAAACCTGCGGCAGATATCAGGAGTTCCTGCCCTGCCGTCTGATCGAACGAAAAACTGTTGCCGAAAAAAATACAACACACAAAAAAGGAGTACAATAATGCAACGGAAAGCCCGAACTTTCACATTGATAGAGCTTCTGGTCGTAATTGCGATCATCGCTGTCCTGGCAGGACTGTTGCTGCCCGCATTGAACAAGGCAAAAATCAAGGCGCAGAGCGCATCCTGCACCAGCCAGCTGAAGCAGATCGGAACAGCACAACATCTGTATTCCGCGGATAACCAGGACTTTATTTCTCCCGCTCGCATTGAAAACAGCAGTTACGCCTCTTATGGCGCGTACGGGGAAGGCATGTGCATCCGCTGGCCGATTGCACTCGGCAGTTATGCCCCGGCGCTTTTCCTGATGAAGCACAACCGCGGACTATACGAAGGGAACGGCGGATTTTTCGGAAAGCGCGGCAAACCGGAAATTTATTATTCAGTCCCGCTCTGCCCGGCATATCAGTTAGGGGGAAAGATAGGTGGAGATCCTGTGACTATCTGGACCGATGAGAATATATATGAAATTGGTTACGGAGGCTATGGACAAAACATTTATCTAAGTCCTGGATTGAATCCCTGGCTCCGAATGGGAAAAATAAAATCCCCTTCATCCGTAATGATCAACTGTGACAATTCCATGGATCTTGCCGGACGTAACTGGCGTTGCAGTCTCGCGATATTTCCCCACGGAGGAACCCACAATTATCTGACCGTTGATGGACACACCGGCAGCAGCAATCAGCAGCATTATTCGCGCTGGGGCAATGAAAATGAACTTGCCCCCTATTACTACTATCCGGATGCAACACGTCCGTATAATGCGAACTGGAAAAACTGATGATAAAGAAAGGACTCATTTCATGTTGAAAAAGGTATTCTCGACTCTTCTAATTGCCAGCGGTCTTGCCGTCACAGTTCAGGGACAATACAACATTGCAAAAGACGGCACGTTGAAAATTGATGGAAGCACCATTTTTCAGCTTCATCACTGGAGCAATAAATGGTACCCGAACCGCCAGCGCGGACACGAATTCAACATCCGCCAGGAAAACAGCGGAAAAATAAAACTTTATTCCGGGACCTGGAATCTGCACGGCATTGAGAAAAAAATCCAACTTCAGGAAAAAATTGAATTCAAGGATCGGAATAATCTTCGTCTCTCTTACTCGCTGAAAGCGGATGCGCCGATCCCGACAGCGATTTGCGCCATCCAGATCGAGCTGCCTGCCTGGAACAATGCGGGGAAAAAAATCGTGATCGGCAGCAAAGAGATCGATCTGCCAGAAACCTACCGTATCGGCTCCCTCTTCTCGGCGGAAAAAATCAAACGCATCCGCCTTCCATTGGATACCGGAATTCTGACAATCGCTTTGAACGAACCGATCCGTGTTCAGGTTCTGGATGTTCGCCAGTTCAAGCAGGAAATGTTCTCTCTGCGTCTGCAATTTCCCGGCGCGGCACCGCAGTTGAAACAGAGCGCCCTGGCATTTGATCTGAACTTTGAGCCATACAAGTTTGAGACGCTTGATCTGAAGAAAAGCGCAAACATGGGCTTCCGGGATGAAGTCGCCGGAGACCGCAAAGGCGGATGGACCGATCAGGGGCCATCCAATGACCTGCGGATTCTCAAGCCGGGAAAACTCGCGGCAAAACCACTTCATTTCACGATTATTGATCCGGCGAAGAATGAGGGAAAATCCTGTATAGTTCTTGCGGGAGGAGATCGGAAATATTTTCCGCGCTCCGCCTCGCTGGATCTGAACGGGAAACGAATCGGGACTCTCTTTCTGCTTCATGCCATAGCGTGGCCGACCAAAGAGCCGGAGGTCATCGGCGACATCATTTTCGAATATACAGACGGTACCGTCGTCCGGAAAGAGATCAAATCCGAACACGATGTCGGCAACTGGTGGATGCCCACAGCAAAACCGAATGCAACTCTTGTCTGGAATGAGTTCAACAATGAAAGTCCTGTCGGACTCTATATGAGCCGATTTGAAATTCCGGCACGTCCGCTGAAACGTCTGCTCTTCCGTTCCAACGGGAAATCGGTCTGGCTCATCACGGCGGCGACCGCATCTCCGCAAAAAGTGGTTCTGCCCGTCCGCAAGGAAAAGAAACACATTGTCATGCGCAACGCCGACTGGCGGGTTGTGGACACAGACCGTTTTGTTGAAAAGGGAAGCGCTCTTGATTTCTCTTTTCTGCTGGACGCCCCTGCCGGCAAATACGGTAGAATCAAAGTCACTCCAAACGGTCATTTTGAATTTGAAAAACTCCCTGGAAAACAGCAGAGATTCTATGGAGCCAACATTGCATTCTGGGCGAACTTTCTCTCCAAAAAAGAGGCGGAAGTTATTGCGGAACGTCTTGCGCGTATCGGATATAACGCGATCCGCCTGCACCATTTCGACCGTGATCTGATCCAGAAAAATGCCGCCGACAGCGCCACTCTGGATCCAAAGCAACTGGATAAGCTCGATTATCTCGTCTTCTGTCTGAAAAAACAGGGGATTTACATCACGCTTGATCTTTTCACCGCGCGTCCGGTCAAAAAAAACGAGTTTAAAACGCTGCCCGGATTCCAGGGTGATTACAAACTTGCAGCCATGATCAATCGGGAAGTTGCAGACAATCTGAAAAAATTCTCCGCAAGCCTTCTGAATCATGTGAATCCGTACACCGGATTTGCCTGGAAAGAGGATCCCGTCTTCATCGGACTGAGCCTCATCAATGAAAACACGATTCTCCACAACATCCGGAACGCATCGCCCTACTTGAAAAATCTTTATGATGCGGAATTCCAGAAATGGTGCATCTCCAAGAAGGTAACTATCACAGAAAAAAATAAAAACAGCGAGTACCGTCGTTTTCTCCTTGACGTCTATCGGAAATCGTGGGAAGAGCGCGCAGCCTTTGTCCGCGAACTTGGGGTCAAAATGCCGCTGACCGATCAGAACTATATCTCCATGCCGAACATCACCATTCAGCGGGCCTGGTACGACTATGTGGACAATCACATCTACTGGGATCATCCTCAGTTTCTCGGAAAGGCGTGGAGCCTTCCGACCCAGCTCAACAACTGCAGTGTCCTGGCGATCCGGATGCGCGTGCCGAAAGTGATCGCACCGACCAGGATATTCGGCAAACCCTTCACAGTCACGGAATTCGACTTCTGCTATCCGAACAGCTACCGGGCGGAAGGCGCCCCGATTTTCGGAGCCTATGCCGCGATGCAGGACTGGGATGCCATCTATCGCTTTGCCTATTCGCACAGTGCCGTCAACATGCTGGGAGACAAACCGCAGATTCCGGCGTTCGATGTTGTAAACGATCCACCGCGTCTGCTGGGAGAACGAATCGGCATGGCGTTCTTCCTTCGCGGAGACATCCGAGCCGCAACGGAAAAATTCGCCGCGGAAATTCCGGAAACCAGTTGGAAAGAACCCTTCCTCTTCGACTATCCGGAATGGTTCTGCGATCTGATGCTCTTCGGACAGGTCGGCTCGCTGGCACCGCAGAAAAACGGAACATATGCACTCCCGGCAAAAGCTCGGATTTTCAACCCGTGGCAGAAAAACTCTGCGGAAAAATTCCTCGGAAAACTGCTTTCGGAAAAAATCCTGACTCCACGCGAAGCCGATCTGAAAAACCGGATCTACCGCAGCAGCACCGGAGAACTGACCGCTGATTTCAAAAAACAGACCTTTACGGCTTTGAACAGACGCAGTGAAGCTCTTGTTGTCCCTGGCGGGAAAGAGGTCTCCGGCAATGTACTCTCGGTGAAAACCGACCGGAATTTCTGCGTTGCTGCCGCCATCGCAATCGACAAGCGCGAGCTGGCGGATTCCGACCGGATTCTCCTGCTCCATCTGACCGATGCCAAAGTCGAAAAAACGGAATTCTCCTCGGAAAAAATGCAGATTCTCCTGAAGGAAGGCAACGGACCGATCCTCGCCCGCAGGGGAATCGCAGAGTTCTCCCTGAAACGGAACCGTCCGCCGAAAAAGCTCTACGCCCTCGACTGTTCCGGCAGGCGCCTGAAAGAGATTCCCTTCTCCTTCACAAACGGGAAAATACTCTTCAAAGCGGATACGTTCTGTGCCAATAAAATAGTCTTTGCCTACGAACTGCTCCCCTGAAGTATGGTATCCATATCGGTTCCAGCCCCAGCGGAACCGGTCCGACATGGCATTACCATCTCTCCTCTCCCGGCGGAAGTTTCCCCTTCCGCCGGGCTTTTTGCATTCCGGACAAAAGCGGATTTGCAAAAGTCCGAATCCGTTATAGATTATCTGCACTCAACTCTTAACCAACGGAACGGAAATGAACTTCAAAGTCTCCTATGCGAAAACAGCCGACTACGCGACCGCAAACCTCAGGCCTGCTCTGGAAAAAGTCTTTGCGGAACAGCTCCGAAGCACCGGAGGCGTTTCCGGAAAACGGATCATGCTGAAACCGAATCTGCTGGCATGGCGGCACAAAGAGGATATCGCCTGCGTCCATCCCGCGGTCATCGTCGAAACCGCGAAACTGTTTCTGGATGCCGGCGCGGCGAAAGTAGCCATTCTGGAGAATCCCGCGGTACAGACGGCGCCCTCCATTCTTCACTCCATGGGGATCGACGCGGAACTGAAAAAACTCAACGTCTCTTCCGCCAACTTCACGGATTATCGACGCCTTCCCGTACCGGACCGGGTTCAATTCCATAATCTCGAACTCGCGGCGGAATATCTGGACTTCGACGCGGTCGTCAACATTGCCAAAGCCAAAACTCATGCCATGATGACGCTCACGTTGTGCGTAAAGAATCTCTTCGGACTCGTGAAGGGAAGCGAACGGATGGGATGGCATCTCGCGGTCGGAAAGGATTTCGCAAAATTCGCCGACATGCTTCTCGACATCTATCTGACGGTCAGGCCGCAGTTCAATCTTCTGGATGCGGTCGTCTGCATGGAAGGCAACGGCCCCGGAAGCGGCACTCCCGCGATCCGAGGCTTTCTGGCGGGATGCACGGACTCGCTCGCGCTGGACGCTTCCGCCGCGGAAACTCTCGGAGTCCCGGAGCTGCTTCTCCTGCGGAACGCCGCGGAACGGGGAATCCTGCCGGAATTCGAAAATACCGGAGAAATCCCGGAAAAGAATCCGCTGAAACTGCCCGATCCGCCGGGAATCCTGTCGGAATGGGGAGTCACACTGCCGCCGATCCTGAAGAACGTGATGCGGGATTTCGTCGTGTCAAAACCGAAACTGGACCCGAACCTCTGCATCGGCTGCGGACTCTGCGTGAAGATGTGTCCGCCGCAGTCGCTGAAGCTCGTCAACGGAAAACCGGTCTTCGATCTGCCGAACTGCATCCGCTGCTACTGCTGCCAGGAGCACTGTCCCAAAGGAGCGATCGTCCCCCGGAAAACGATGCCGATGAAACTCGCGGAAACTTTCGAGGACGCTGTCCGCGCCCTGTTCGGAACGAACACGAAGCCAAACCCACGGTCCGCCTCGAAAAACACCTGACGGGAATCGGAAAAATTCCTTCGGCATTTTAAAAGGAGATCCGGAAAAATATTCGGAGAAAAAATGAGTGTCCGACCGCAGCAGGTGAATTGTCCCGAATTGAAAAAAACACTTTGAAATGCTATATTTACACAACCACTTGCTTATGTAACGAACAAAGGAGAAGCAATGTCAGAGTTGAAATATCTTGAGCCCCTGATGAAACGGGGCAACGACTTTCTCGGGACGAAATATCCCATCATCTGCGGCGCCATGACATGGGTGTCGGAACCGAATCTGGTCGCATCGGTCAGCAATGCTGGCTGCTTCGGCTGTCTTGCTGGCGGGAACGCCCCCACGGAAATTCTCCGGCAGCAGATTGAGCAGGTCAGATCGCTCACAAACCATTCTTTCGCGGTTAATCTGATCACGATTGCGCCGGCTTATCAGGAGCACCTTGCGATGCTGAAGGATGTCAAAGTCCCGTACATCGTATTTGCCGGAAGTTTTCCGAAGGAGAAGGAGGTCATCGCCGCAAAGGAGACAGGAGCCAAAGTACTCTGCTTCGCCTCGACGGTCTCCATTGCGGAACGGATGATCAAGTTCGGCGCGGATGCCATCATTCTGGAAGGAAGCGAAGCCGGAGGACACATCGGCCATGTCTCCTCGGTCGTGCTGATGCAGCAGGTGCTGTTCCGGTTCGCAGACCAGATTCCGATGTTCTGCGCAGGCGGCATCGCAACCGGAAAGATGATCGCCCATACGCTTTTGATGGGAGCAGCGGGAGCACAGCTCGGAACCCGCTTCGTCATGACGGAAGAGTGCAAGGCGCATCCGAAATTCAAGGAGGTGTTCAGCAAAGCCAACGCACGCGACGCCATCGCGACGCCGCAGTTTGATTCGAAACTCCCGGTTGTTTCCGTCCGTTCGCTCAAAAACAAGGGAATGGAACAGTTCGGCAAACTTCAGCTCAGCCTTCTCAAGCAGCTTGAGGCGGGGGAAATCCACCGTCAGGAAGCGCAGGAGCAGGTGGAGCGCTTCTGGGTCGGAGCGCTTCGCAAGGCGGTCGTCGAGGGAGATGTGGACCACGGCTCCCTGATGGCGGGACAGTCCGTCGGACTCGTCGACAAA
>CALXMJ010000107.1 GCA_944389445.1 uncultured Victivallales bacterium
GGCTGGCTGGCGCTGCTGCTGATCAATCTTCATCCGCTGTTTGCCGTGTATTCGATGCGATTCTCTTCCGAGAGTCTGTTCACGCTGTCGCTGGCTGTGTTCACGCTGGTGTTTCTGGGGAAGGAGTCGTGGGGGAAGTATGTTCTGCTCGGGATCTGCGGCGGGCTTTCCGTGTGGGTGCGCCCGACCACGATTTTGCTTCTGCCGGCGCTGGTCTGCGGACTGCTGTTCCTGCTGTATCTCAGGAGAAAGACTGCCGCGGGGAGAGAGCGGTGGATTTCGATCGCGCGGATCGGGGTGTTCTCTCTTGCCTTTTTCCTCTGCGTTCTGCCTGGAGGATTGCGGAATCTGCATCATTTCGGGACGTTCAACCTGACCTCCTATCTGGGCGGATTCAATCTGTATCTCGGTTACAACAGCGACAATCTGAACGCTTACAAGAGCCGCAGCGGAAAAGAGTTTCTGGCGAATCAGGACAAGGCGTGGGAGCGCTCGATTGCGGTAGTGCGGAATCTGCCCGAATCCTGCTCGGGGAAACCGGCTCTTCAGGATCGCATTCTGAAGGAGAAGGCTTTCGAGGAGATCCGGAAGATGGGGATCGGGAATTTCCTCTATCTTGGATTTGCGAAGGCGTGGCATTTTATTCGTCCGTGGCCGCTGTACGGAGCGCACGGCCTGTTTCAGTTTGCCGTGGTGGCGTTGTGGGAGTGTGTCCTTTTTCTCTGCGCCGGATTCGGAATCTGGCTGCTGCGGCGGAAGACGGAGTTCCTGCTGATTGCCGCTCTGGTGATCGGGACCGGCTGGGCGGCGCATGCGGGGGTTCATGTCCTGATGCGTCACAGAGCGCCGTTTCTGGATCCGTTTCTGGTTCTGTTTACCGCGTATGCTCTGGCATGGATTCTGGAAAAAGGAGTGGATCGCTGGAAGAGAAACCGCGCGTTGCAGGCTATGCGCTGAGAGCGATCCGTTTTTTCAGTTTTCGCTGCTTGAGGAAACTGTTTTTCAGCATCAGGAGATACTGGAAGATCACATTGGCCGAGAGTTTGCTTGCTCCGTGTTTCCGCATGGCGAAGACGATGCCGGTTTCCGCGATCCGGATGTTCGGGAACAGGGCCAGAAGGGAGAGGATTTCCAGCATGATTTTAAATCCTCTCGGATCGAGTTCCCCTCGGACTTTTTCATACGCCTCTTTCCGGACGGCGAAGAAGCCGGACATGGGATCCTGAATCCGGACTTTCAGAATGATTTTTGCCATCAGAGCGGCGGTCCGGCTGGTGAGCACTCGGGAGAACTTCCATTTTTCGGCAAAGCCGCCGCCTTCGGCGTAGCGGGAGCCGACAACCATATCGTTGTGTTCCATGGACTGAAAAAGTTTGCCGAGATCTTCGGGACGGTGCTGTCCGTCGGCGTCCATGCAGATGAGAACGTCGCCAGTTGCACGGTCGAATCCGTAGAGAACGCTTGCGCTGAGACTGCGGATGCCGTCATGGAGAAAGGCTCGGACGTTCGGGATTTGAGAAGCGAGCGCGGATGCCTGTTCAAAGGTTCCGTCGGGGCTCCGGTCATCGACGATCAGGATTTCGGGTTCATTTCCGTACAGTTTCCGGATGCTCCGCACCATGGCGGAAACATTCAGCGCTTCATTGTAGGTCGGCAGAATGATGGAATATTTCATACATATCTCTCTGGTATTTCAGATATTATATCACGAAAAGGGGAGGCGTCAACCGCAATTTGATTTTTTCCCGATTTTATTTGACATTTTCCGCAATCGACATTACGTTGAAGAGAGGAATCAGGCAAAAAAACAGAGGAATGATCCAGAAACGGAGGCAGTATCATGAACAGAAGAAAGGAAATCAATCCATCCGAATTCAAATCGAATCCCTTTGAACTTTTCAACAGCGGATGGTTTATTCTGACCGGCGGAAATTTTGCGGAGGGCAAATTCAACGGCATGACGATCAGCTGGGGAGCCGCGGGGACGATCTGGGGAAAACCGTTTGCGATGGTTGTGGTGCGTCCGCAGCGGCACACGCTCCCCTTCCTGGAGCAGGGCGACAGTTTCACGCTCAGCGCCTTCGGGGCAGAGTGGAAACAGGCGCTCGGATTCTTCGGCAGCAAGTCCGGCGCAAAATACGACAAGTTCAAAGAGACCGGTCTTACGCCGGAATCTTCCCTGCACGTTTCCGCTCCGTCGATTGCGGAAGCGGAACTCGTCCTTGAGTGCCGCAAGACCTATGCGGACTGGCTCAAGCCGGAGTGCTTTGTAGATGCGAAAGCCGCTGAAACCTGGTATCCGGACAAGGATTTCCACAAGATGTTTTTCGGGGAAATCGTTGCCGTGAGCGCCACGGAAAAATATCTTTGAAATTCAGTCCAGAATCCCGGTGATCTGTCCGTACAGATTGTGTCCGCCGTAGAGCAGGGGGACGGCGGAGCAGTAGTCCAGGTGGTCGGAATCGGGGCGGCTCATGATCCGGACAAGAGAGAAGAGCACCTCTTCTCCTTTTTTCGGGGAATCGGCGGACCTCGTGTTTGCGAAGCCGGGAAAGAGCTTCCAGGGCACGGCGATTTCGATTGTCAGTATGCCGTTCCGCACGCAGGACCGGTATTGCAGACCGGGAAAGAGATCCGGCGGCATCCGGTGGTCGTGGAATCCGCCCCAGTAGTTCAGGCTGCGGTAGTCGCAGAGAGCACGGTTTTCGAAATTCACGACGAGCTCCCAGTAAAGCCCGATTCTGTGGTCGATCCGCAGAAACGCTTCCAGACAGTCCGCTTCGTAGGGCATCTTTCCGACCTGCCTGTACTGTGTGTTTCTGAGAACAGCGGAAAGATAGAGATGCTGCTTGTCCCAGAGCAGGCGCCAGACGGGATTGTCGCGCGGATCGGGTTTCCGTTCTCCGATGGCGTACTGACCGCGCAGCGTGAGGGCGTTTTTCCATTCGGCGTCTTCCGCGCGGCCGTCGATCCGGACGGGATTTCTCGCGGCAGGAATTTTCAGCCGGGGAGGGGAATAGCTCCAGTTTGAGTCTTGTTTTGCCGTGTCGATGTAGGAACGGATGACCTTCCGTGCCTCTTCCGGGGTCGGATTGCTGTTCCGGAGAGTCCTTGCCGCGTTCTGGCAGGCGGTTCCGCCGAGAAGATCCGTGTGGTATTTTGCGGGACCGGGATGTTGTTTGCCTGCCTTGAAAATGTCGTGAGCTTCCCGGAGCAGTGCCGTGTCTCCGGGATCGGAAGGCGTGGTGCAGGAGGTCGCGGAGAGAAGAACAAGGATTCCGGCGATCCGCCGGAAAAGCGTTCCTGCTGAGTTCAGACTGGTGGTATACATGGGATCTCTCCGGATCATGGTTTCGTGTCAATCCGGATATCGGAGAACTGGTATTCGCCTGGATTCATGGAGAAATCGACCGTGAAGGTTTTTGTCTCCGGAGCGAAAGCGGAACCGGGCACCTGAAAATCATACGTTTTCCATTCGGGCGAGAGACGGAAGGTTTTGCTTTTTCCGCCTTTCCAGTCGGTTCCGCGGATGAGAATCCACAGATCGCGGTTTCCTCCACCGGTCCGGGCGGTGAAGGAGAGCGTGACGGTTCCCGGACGGGGGATCGGACGCGGATCGGAGACGATCCATCCGCTGCGTCGTCCGGTACCCTCCCCATTCATGACGATGCACTCTTTTCCGTCGATGTTCCTTTTCCGGACCGTCGAACGATGAGCCGCCTTGAATCCGGGGACGGACGGAAGCTCTTTTTCCGCTTCGGGGCGCGGTTTGTCCAGAAGAATGAGATCCTCCCATGTGCCGGGGCGCTGCCACGGGAAAATTTCCGGAGAGGTGACTAGAACTTCGCCTCCTCCGCCGGTTTTCAGGACATTGTTCACCATCAGACAGGCTCCGATGACGCTTCCGTTCCGGAATTTCATATCGGGAAGTTCCCGCGCCGGAATGAAACACTCATACAGAGTCCTGTCTTTTTCGTGTTTGACGGCGAGTCCGGTTCCGGATTGTTCCGCAGGGACACCGCGTTCGGGAATGGCGCTGTGATGAATTTCCGGTTTCCCTTCCCGCAGGGAGAGAACGACTTCAAAAACACCGTTGTCATACTGGGCATCTGAGAATTCCGCCGTATTGCGGGTATCGAGGAAAAGCTGGATGGAGTCCCGTTTGAAGGAGGCTTCGCCGGCCTTCGGCGGAAGGAAATCCCTGTCTTCCACATCAGCGGCGAGGAAGAGCCCGGTTTCGTTCCACGCATAGCCGAGACGATAGGTGTAGGCGGGCTGATTCTTCTTGCTGACTCTGTATGAGGTCATTTTGTAGCGTGAGAAGGTCCAGTCGGTGCCGATGCTGCGCAGTCCGGTGCGGTAGGCGATCGGTCCGCCCGCGAGGAAGCGGTATTTCATCGGTTTGGCTCCATCCACGGAAACGGAGACTTCAAATTCTCCGCCCCAGCCGTCTTTGCGCAAAGGTGTGAGCAGATCGAATTTCAGAGCGGCTTTTTCCCCTGTTTTCAGGTTCCTGACACTCTGGGTTTTCCGGGGATCGACGTTCCAGCAGCCCGTCGTTTTGGAAATGTTCACGACCGCGTTCAACGGTTTCCGCTGGAGGGATTGAATTTCCACGAGGAAACGGTTTTCCAGAGGCAGCAGTTTTCCTTTCACCTGACAGATTCCGAGCGATTTCAGCGCTTCCTGGACATCTTTCCGGTAAAGATAGCGGCGTGCTTCGGTGTACTGTTTTTTCTCCATCCGGTCATGAAGAATCTGCCGATGGCGGAGGAGCCGGGGTGAATTGGAAATCTTGACGGCGTCATCCAGATTGAGAATCTGATCCCGGAGCAGTTTCAGATCGGAATCGCCGACCTGCTGAACAATTTTCGTGATTTGCGC
This sequence comes from uncultured Victivallales bacterium, assembly GCA_944389445.1. Classification (GTDB taxonomy): domain Bacteria; phylum Verrucomicrobiota; class Lentisphaeria; order Victivallales; family UBA1829; genus UBA1829. The sequence goes on from CALXMJ010000107.1 coordinate 4,885, forward strand.
ATCCTTCGTGTTTTCCGCGGCATAAACCAGCAATCCCTGACCCGGAACCGTGAGTTCAAACTTCCGGTTCTTCCCTTTCCGTGTTTCCTGTGTGACCAGATTCAAAATGGAATCGCTGTTGAGTTGGAAGGAGACGCGGACAGGGAAACTTTCCCGATTGACAAGATAGAAATGTTTTCCGCAGATTCGAAGCGCGACCGGATCTTCCTTCCGGGCGGCGTTCCGGTATTTTCCGGGTGGAATGCTTCGGAATGCCCGGTAGAACGGGCGCAGAAGATCGGTGAATCCGCTGTCCGGATTTCCCCACCAGCCGAGATAGATTTCCTGAAGATCCATATTGGCGAGCAGATTGGTCAGGGGCAGGAGGGCGAATTCCGCGTTCGGATAGCCGTTTGCCCAGGTGCCGTAATGGAAGTTTTTTCTGCTCCAGCTCCACTGTCCCATCTTCCAGAAGAACTCCTTGAGTTTCGTATCCATGAAACGGTACTGTTCCAGATTGTTGTGCAGGTGCATGTTGATGTTCTGGAATTTCCGTGGAGCGAATGCGTCGGCGAATTCCCGGGAATAGAGAACATAGCTTTCCTGACGGGTTTTGTCGGGGCGGATATGTTCGAACTCGGGACGGATGATCGGAACGATTTCGAGTCCGTCGATCTGCGAGAGCAGATTCAGATCGTATCCGCTTTCGAGCAGGGCGTTCCGGACGGTGAAAGCCTCATTGACGGAGTTTGCCATGCTGGTTTCGCAGTTGACCCAAAGCTGGAGACGGAGACGGTTGTTTCCTTTCCGCAGTTCTTCGACGGTTGCCCTGCAGACCTCCGCAAAGGCTTTGCACCGCCATCGGATCCACTTTTCTTTTCGTTCCGGCGCGGTCAGGAACCGGAACCGTTCGGCAAAGCGGGTTTTGGAGGTGCGGCTGACAGGAACTTTGATGCCGGTCTCCTTTTCAAACTGCGCGATGGTTGAGTCTTCGTATCCGTAATCGAGTCCGACCAGAGAGAAGATGACGTTGCTTTCCCGGAAGGTGATTCCCTGAAACATGGGATTCGTCTGATATTTGTCGCGATAGAACGCGGCGAGGCGTTTCGCGTTCCGGAGAAAGAGAGGATGAAGCGGATTCAGAGTCGCCGTTGTATTGCCGCTTCCGAAGGTGTTATGCCGGGAGACGCGTTCGACGGCTTTTTCGCCTCGGGCGCAATAGTCGTTGAAATCCTCTGCCAGATTCTGTTCTCCGACGAATCCCGCCATCGGCGCTTTCCCGTAGAATCCGAATCCGAGACGGCCGAAGAAGCGGATCCTTTCACGTTCAAAGACTTTGGCGAAGACATCGCACCAGCCGAAGACATGTCCGTTCGTTCCGGGAACATTTCCCTGAGGCAGAGAGAGGAACGAGCCGTTGCGGTCGCCGAGATAGTCATAGAACTGGAAGGTCCAGTTGGTGTAGCCCATGTGGTGAGCATATTCCGCCATTCGTTCGGCCTTTTCGCGCCAGAATTCGAGAGTCACGTTCGTTTCCAGATTGTTCATGTTGAACCACATGCCGTCCATGGCGATATCCTCGTCCCAGACGCCGAGGGCGCGGTCTCCGGCACTTTCGTACTGTTTCGGCAGGAGGTCATCCTGTGTTTCGT
>CALXMJ010000108.1 GCA_944389445.1 uncultured Victivallales bacterium
CTCCGGGCGGAATTCCACCTTGCAAAAGCCGCCACCCCCGAAGGAATCCCATTCGAATCCATTCAACGGAATGCCGCCCGTTACCTTTCCGAAGCGGCGCAACGGCTTGCAAAAGAACTTTGATTCCGGACAACAACGGCACACTCATTTTCACGGAGTGCCGCGGGGATCGGAGAAACAGATCTCCTGTGCCCGGAAATCTTTATTCCTTTTCTTCCTTCCGGCTCTGATCGGCGGCTCCGTCAGCGGCGGCAGCGGCTTCCGCCTTGTTCACCGTAATATAGGCTTTCACACGATCAGCCAAAGTCGGGAAATTCTGAATAAAGGCACTGGCAATCTCGGATTTCATAACATCGAAGGGCGGCAGGCCTACGCGATCCTTGGAATCCTTGTATTCATGCGAATATTTGGCATAGGCCATCTTCGCGAGCTGGAGATGCGCATTGGCTCCGGTGGGATCATCATACCCGAGGAGCAGGCAGCTTGTAAACAGAAGTCCGTTGATCAAGTCATGGGCCTGCTTGTAGTTGCCGTCCTTGATATCCTCGGTCCACTCCTTGAGAATGAAACGTTCGAAATCGGAGTAATTGGGATCGCCGCGGCGTTCCTTGCGCATAATGTTGAAATATTCGCGTGACTTGGCGTATTGACCGTAGCTGTAAAGCGTCACAATAGCATCTTTCATGAAGTTGTCAAGGGCACTTTTGAATGTGGAGGTCTGATTGCGCTCATAGGCTTCCAGATAGGTTTTGCGGACGGCGTCCACGAGCCCGAGGTTCGGCACAAGCATATAATTCATCGTAACCTCTTTTCCCGGAATGAGAATCCGCCCGGCGATAAAGGACTCTTTCAAAGACTGAGTAATCATGCGGTCGCAATCAATACTGGCACGCTTCGGACTGTACATGATTCCAAGTGTCGCCCAGTAGATGGCGAAGGAATCGGAAAGACGCCAGTCGAGCTCGCCGTAGTCCTTGTTGATCTGGATCACGATCTCCGGACGGAGCTTGTAGTATTCCCGAAGCCATTTGGCTCGCAGGAAGGTATCAAGCGCGTCTTTGGTTTCCGGCTTCAAAACCTGAATCAGGCTGTCCGGAAGGAAACCGATCTCGCGGAATTTTCTGGAGAGGGAGTCAAGGCCGTCGAATCCGGCTTTCCGGATCTCTTCCCAGAGCACAGTATCGGTCTCGTGGGCCCGGCGGAACTCGGCATTGGTTTTCGGTGCGGCGGCAAGAGCTGTCCAGTCGGGAGCGGCAACGCCGCCGTACGCCTTCATCATCTCTTTGGCGATCATATACTTGTAATATTTCTGGGCATCATCGAGCATATTGCCGATCTTGTGCTGGTAAATCCAGCCGAGTTCGCGATAGAGCAGAGGATCATTGGCATTGTAGTTCAACGCCTCGTCGCGAATGAGTTCAATTCCACGCTGAACCCACCGCCATCGGTCGACCGGCGACGTGAACGTGACGGAAATATTGTATGCCATATTCCATGCAAGATATGCGGTTGCACCGGTGAATTTCGGCTGGAGCTTCGTAATCCACGAGGCGAGCTGAACCATTTCGAAATATTTTCCCTGCGATTGAAGTCCCGTTGTCCGGAGCCAGAGAAGATCGGCGAGCACGCCGCGGAAGCCGCCCAGCGCAACCGTCGTAAACGCAACCATCGGCGGAAGCCCTTCGATGCTGGCTTCGTCAACAAGCTTGTCTTCTTTTACAATGGTATCAAGACGGCCCTGAACAAAGACCGTTGCAACCATCAGAAGAGCGAGCGCGGCCAAAGCCGGAACCCATATTTTGAACTGTCTGAAATACATCTTTTTCACCTCTTGATTGCAGCGAGAGCAAGATCGCGCCGGTTGTACAGCCAGGCACCGAGAAGCGCCAATGGAACGCCCTTCAGAATCACCTGAAACAGCAGAGCGGAACCGATCGTTGCAAATTCAATCAGTTCTCCGGTGGCGACAAGACCGGAAATTCCGAATTTCTGTACCGGAATAATCGTCATTTCAATGATGCGGCCCATGTAATAGCCATACAAATCCATTGCCGGCATGGAAGCGAGGCCTCCATACATGGCCTCTGTACCGATCAGATAGGAGGTGAAAACACCGGTCATCATGTATGCAATCGCAAAGAAAATCGCCGTCGGCAGAGAAAGGAAGGAGGAGACCGATACGGAAATAATCACAACAGCGGCAATCCCGAGAAAGATCATGAACACGGCGCGCGCATAATTATCTGCAAAACTGGTGTACTTCACATAAATCACGGGACCGTCCGCTACCTGAATGAAGAGATTCTTCCCGGTCTGAGAAAGATTCTGGAAACCGATTACGGCTTTCCCGTCGACAATCACTCTTGCCGCCGGCATCTCAAATTCATTAACCGCGGAACAAAGGATCTGTTCCGGGGGTTTCATCAGAAACGCCTGACGCTTCTGCGGTTCCGGGGGTTTCTGTCCCGGCTTCAGGGTTCCGGTATCCGGCTGTTCGATCCAGGTAAAGAGCGCTCCCCAGGAGCCGTAGCCGTGTTCCTGATTCTGATTTGCCTCAATCGAACCGGAATAGGCCTTGTAGCGGACATAAAAACGACTGTTCTCCGTCAGATTTTCCGGCAGGCCTTCGTAATTCCAGACGCGGGTCTGTCCCGGTTTGATCTCGGCAAGGGAGGCGACCACCTCGCGGTAAACGGAATCAATCGCTTTCGCCCGCTCGTTTCCGGTAAGAGTATTTGCGATCAGCTGTCCCGAAGCATTTTTCTTGGACTGGAAAACCTTCATTGTAATTTCCTTGAGATCCGGCAGAACGGGACGATAGGCACGACGTCCGGTCAGGACCTCATTTTCCATGCGTGCGCGTTCCTCTTTCGAGAAATCCTGACGGGAATACTGGTAGATGATAAAACCATATATGACCGCCGCGGAAATGATCAGCAGAGAAGTGAGCACCAGCAGAACGCCCGTCAACTTTCCCAGCCAGACCAGATAGCGGGAAATCGGTTTTGCCACGATCAGGTGCAGACGGCAGTCCTCAACATCGGCAGTCATGGTCTGACAGCCGAGCCAGACTCCCGAAAGCATCAGCATGACGGTAATGAATGTCAAGCTGTATTCCAGAGAAACCTGCATGTAGCTGTACGGGGTTCCATCGCCCTTGATGGTATTCGGAACGAGAAACACCCCCAGAATCAGAACAAACAGGAGGAATTGAAACACATGGGAACGCACGGCGCTCCTGCATGTCAGTTTCACAATGGCCAGAAAAGAAGTCATGTTCGATTCCCCGTATTAATTCTCTTTTCCGGAAGAAAGGATGTCCATCAGTTTCTTATTGGCTTCCTCAAGCTTCTGCCTTGCCTCGGCGTCTTCCGGGACAGGAGTCTTTTCGAGCGGCTTGTCCTCTTCCTCAAGACTGGTCAGTCTGGCGGTGTTGATTTCCACCTCGGGTTCTTTTTCGGCTTCCGGTTTCGGCGGTTCTTCCGGTTTGATTCCTGCCAGGACATTCAATTTTTCCTCGGCAGCCACCTGAGGAACCGAATCGGAAAGATATTCTGCGATCTCTCCGCCGGAAGTCGCACCGGAGGTCTCCACGCTTTCGCGCTTCGCTTTGTTGACGACATCCAGGAAGAAGTCCTCCAGACTCATCCGCGGATGATCAATGGTAAACGGTCTGCCATCCAGATTTTTCTTCAGGATTTCCGTAATCTGCGTCATTGCCTCCTCCGGGAGATCAGGGGTCGTAATGCGGCTGGAGCCCTTGACCGTAAGGAGCTCATTCAGGGATCCGGTCGCACGGATCTTGCCCCCGTACAGAATGATTACACGGTCACAGACATCCTCGACATCCCCGAGAAGATGACTCGTCACGATTACGGTTTTTCCCCTGCGTTTCAGCAGACGGATCAGATCTTTGACCTCGCGGCAGCCGATCGGGTCGAGTCCGGAGGTCGGCTCGTCCAGAATCAGGAACGAAGGATCGTTGATCATCGCCTGAGCCAGCCCGATTCGGCGCGCCATCCCTTTGGAAAACTCGCCCACCTGACGGTTCCGTGCATGCGCCAGTCCCACCATATCAAGGAGCTGTTCCGTTCTGACCTGCCGCTCCTTCGCGGAGAGATTGAAAAGAGAAGCGAAGAAGTCCAGAGTCTCCGCCGCTGTCAGATATTTGTACAGATACGTTTCCTCCGGAAGATAACCGATCATGCGTTTGGCATTGACATCGCGCGGCGATTTGCCGAACACGGTCAGACGGCCTCCGGTCGGATACAGGAGCCCGAGAAGCATCTTGATCGTAGTCGATTTACCGGAACCGTTAGGGCCGAGAAAGCCCAGGACCTCCCCTTCCCGGACTTCAAAGTCGATATCGTTGACAGCCTTCGCCTTGGGCCTGTTCCAGAAATCCTTGAATTCCTTCACAAGCCCGACTGCTTCCACTATGTTTCCCATTCTCAACTCTCTCCCGGATTAGGTTCAGCGATTCCGCGCCGCCGTGTTTTCCGCCCGGGTGATCTCCTCACCCGTACGGACAAGGCGGGCGCTGTTGAATATCACAATCAGCGTACTGAGCGTATGCAGGATCGCCGCAAAAATCGGCGTCATCTGTCCGAAAACGGAAAGCACAATACCGCAGATCACAAAAATCATTCCGAACGCGAGGTTCTGATTGATCACCGAAGCGGACTTCCGGGAAAGCGTGATCAGCAGGGGAATCCGGCGCAGGTCATTCGTCATCAGGGCGATTGACGCACTGTTGATCGCGATGTCGCTGCCGATCGCTCCCATCGCAATGCTGAGATCGGACGCTGCCAGTGCGGGCGCATCATTCACGCCATCGCCAACGAACGCCACGATGTTGTTCTCTTTCACATGCTCCACATACTCCACCTTGCCCTGCGGCAGACAGTCGCCGCGGAAGTCGTCGATTCCAATTTTGGAAGCGACCATCGTTGCGACCGCAGTTCTGTCGCCTGTCACCATGGAGCACTGACGAATGCCCTCAGCTTTCAGGCTGCGCACCATTTCAGCGGCTTCGGGACGGATCTGGTCGCGGAAACCGATCCAGCCGATCGCTTTTCCGGAGCGGGCGACCACAACAATACTCATGCCCTCAACCTCTTTTTCATCGTGCGGCAGAGCAATGCCCAGAGAACTGAGCCAGGCGGGACGGCCGACAAGATAATCCACCCCCTGAACCTTCGCTTCCACTCCCTTTCCGGGGAGTTCCCGGTATTCCTCGCCCTTCACCGGCACGACTCCGACTTCCTTTGCCAGACGCTGAAGCGCAAGCGCCGTCGGATGATTGCTGGCTGTTTCCACGGAAACAGCCGCGAGCAGGAGTTCCGCCGGTTCAATGCCGTCCACAGGTTTCAGGCGGGCGACTTCCAGCTCCCCTTTCGTCAGGGTTCCGGTTTTATCGAAAATAAAACATCTGACCTTGGCGGCGAGCTCCAGATGCGCCACGTTCTTGATGAGAATGCCGAGACGGGCGGCGGCGGCAATCGCGGCGACAACAGCCGTCGGCGTGGCAAGCACCACCGCGCACGGGCAGGCAATCACCATCAATGTGATGACGCGGTTCATATCGCCATTCGAGAACCACCAGGTGAGAGTGGCAAGCATCAGGATCGTCGGAGTATAAAATCCGGCATATTTGTCGATGATGCGAACCATCGGAGTCTTGCTGGTTTCAGCGGCAAGGATCATCTCCTTGACCTTGCCGAGGGTTGTATCGTTTCCGACCTTCGTCACTTTCACGTCGATGGAACCGGAAAGGTTCATCGTACCGGCATAGACTTCATCTCCGATTCCCTTGTCCACGGGGAGCGACTCTCCGGTAATGGAAGCCTGATTGACGGCACTCTGTCCGGAGACAATCTCGCCGTCAATCGGGAAGTTCTCGCCGGGGCGCACGTTGATGACATCTCCGAGCTTCAGATCCAGCACTTCGCCTTCCACATACTGACCGTCCACCAGTTTGCGGGCGGTGTGCGGCGTCAGGCGGATCAGCTCCTCAATGGAACGCTGCGCGCCCGAAGCGGTACGGGATTCGATGATAATCGTAATCAAAAGGAAAAACGCAATGATTCCGGCTTCCCGGAAAACCCCTCCGGCAAACGCCGCCAGGAGAGCCATCGCGACCAGTTCGTTCATGTAGACGCGTCCAACGCGCAGATCCTTGATCGCCACCCAGATGATGGGCAGAGCAAGAATCACGGCGCCGAGCATTGCGCTGATTTCAGAAGCGAATTCCTGTCTCGGGAAAATCCACTCCAGAATGAACGAATTCAATATCAGAAAACCGCCGGCGACCGCAAACGAGGTGCGGCCCATCGATCTGCCGTGTCCGACGCCTTCGGTCATCGGCTGACCGCAGACGCAGAGAGCGGCGTCCTCGTGGTGGTGTTCATGTTCATGGTCATGTCCGCAGCAGCAGCTCATTTGCCAGCCTCCTTGTCCTTATTTTCTTCCTTCTTTTCCTCCGGGGTCAAAGGCTCCGGATTCAGCTTGAGCCTGAGCTCCTGCCGTCCCTGGCCGAGCGAATTGAGAATGAATTTATCTTTCACTTTGGACATTGAATCCGCCATGACCTGGGAGAAGAGAGTGGCGATCACGGAAGAAGGACTCTTTTTATACTCCTGGAGAATGCTCTTGAAGTAGATGCCATCCGCTTCCACTTCAGCGACGATCCGTTTTTTGTATGTTTCGGCTTCCGCGATGATATTCGCGCTTTCAGACTGCGCAAGAGCATTCTGTTCGAGGGCATAGGCCTCCGCGTTCTTTCTCGCGGTATCCAGATCCATCTGCGCCTGAAGGACTTCGTCAAACGCGTCGATGGTCTGCGGCGGCGGGCTCTTGATGTCCAGCCCGACCGTCACAATGTTGATGCCGATATTCATATCGCCGACACGTTTTGCGACCATCGACTGCACATCGTCGATGTACTGTGCGGTTTTATTGTAAAGGATATCATTGACTTTCCACTGGGCGGTCACACGGAGGACACAGTCGTCGAGGATCGCCTTGAGGAGAGTCTGCGGGCCGCGTGTCCCGAGATTTTCGCCGACAGGTCCTTCGAAAGAGTCATCGGGCTTGTCGGGAGATTCCGGCGTAAGGCAGTTTTCATAATATGCCTTGGGCGCGACAATACGGTATGACATTCTCCATTCCGTATGAATGATGCAGGCGTCCGCTGTCAGCAGATAGCCGTCGACCCCGGGCTTCAGCGCTTCGGGAGAACCGCCGTTCTCCATGGCTGCCTTGCGGTTCGTAATCAGAGCCTTGTTCGCCGGCATGAACGACGACGAGACAATATACTGCGGATTCGTCGGCACCTTGATAATCCGGCTCACCGGATAAGGGAAAACCCAGTGCCAGCTTTCCGTATAAATGTTCTGGAATTTGCCGAACCGGAGCGTGATGACGGCGGTATCGGGCTTCACAGTGAAAAAACCGCTGAAAGTGAAGAACCAGATCAGCAGCAGGGCGATCACCACAACGAGCAGCATGAAAACCGCCCGCAGGTATTTACTCAGCGTATCGAGTCCGGAAGAGAAGACACTTCCCTCTGCGACCCGCTCCGCTGTGTCTTTTGTTTCAAGTTCCCGCATGATTTCAACTCCGGTCATGGTTATTTGGATTTTTCACCGACGGGGCGTTCCAGCGAGGAACCGCCGTATTTCAGGATATCGAACGGAGCGGAATTGGTATCCAGAACAAGTGTTGTCCGCTTGCCCATCAGACGCTTCATGGATTCGAGTTTTCTCAGGAAAACGGCAAGTTCAGGATCCTGGCTGAAGATCGCATAGTTTGCTGCCGCGGCGGCATCGCCTTCCGCGCGCAGTTTGGTGGCTTTCGCCTCGGCGACAGTCAACGCATCGCGTTTCTGAGCATCCGCTCTGGTTTTAATTTCCTTGGAGAGGACATTTCCCTGCTGTTTGTAAACCGCGGCGGCTTTTTTGCGTTCGCTGATCATACGGTCCGCGATGGCCTTTGCCGGTTTTTCCGGCACGCCGATCGCCTTGATGCTCGCAGAAACGACCTCAATTCCGTACTGTTCCACCATTTTCGGAGCGATTTCAGAAAGCATCTGCTTCTCCATCTCCGGAATCTTGATTTTCTTAGGATCGGAATTGACCATTTCATCGAATCTGAAACGGCCGACGACCGCTCCTTTTGCCGTTCTCATCAGGCTGCCGAGGAGTTCCTCTGCGGAAATGACGCTGCCGCCGGCACTCTGGAACTTCTCCAGATTTTTAAGACGGTAAACGGTGTAAATGGAAACCGTGATATTCTTTCCGTCGGCAGTTGTGGTCTCCTCCAGCTTGCCGATATTGCCGTCAAAGCATCTGAGACGGACATCGTACTTCACGATTTTCTGAATGGGCAGGGGCCAGCGGAAATGAAGTCCGGGGTCCCTGACTCCGCTGATGGAGCCGAACGTCAGCACAACGGCTTTTTCCGTCGACTGCACCTGATAAGAAAATATGGCTGTTCCGAAAATCGCCACGACCGCGATTCCAAGAAGGGAAATCAGAATCCGCCTTCCGAGGTTTGCCACATGTCCATTTGTTGTCTCTGCCATTTATGAATCTCCTGTTTGTTATATTAATTTTACTTTAATTCTCCGAGATTGGTATCCGTCAAATCCATACGCGGCTTTTCTTCCGCGTTGAGTTCGAGAATCTGATAGGGGATGGAGGATGCGACGATATACTTTCTCAATGGCTCGCAGTCCGTCTCCAGAAAGGAAAGATAGGTTCTGAGTTTATACATTTCCGGCATTTTCCGATATGCCTCAAGCTGACTCCTGAAGCGGAAAGCATCCGCACCCGAGACTTTTTCCACGTTATATTTATAGGTTTCCGCCAGAGAAGTGATTTCAAGGACATTGATCTGAGCATCGGCAAGGACTTCCGTCTTGTAGGCTTCCGCCTTTTCGATCTCGGTTCCCATCTCCTCCTGAGCGCAGAAGACCTCTTCAAACGCCGGAGCGACCTCCTTCAGAGGCGGATGAGTATCCAGCAGATTCACGGTATAGATCTCGACTCCGAGTCCTGCCTTGTCAACAGCCGCCTGAATCCGGTTCCGCAGATTCCGGGAAACCTCCAGCCGTCCGGTGGACATATCCTTGATAAAGTCCGTGCTGGCGAAATAAATGGTTGCCTCTCTTGTGCCGAGATCGGTCAGATAACGTTCCACATTTTCAAAACCGAATGCAAACTGGGTGATCTTTTCCGGTTTCACCCGGTATGTGATCGGCAATGATGCGTTCAGGAGGGAAACCGCGGCACTGATATCCTTGCTGGAACTGTCGTTTGCAACAAGGAACGGATTCTCTCCGGAGCTGTGCTCCTCGGTCCAGAGAATCACATTCATATTTTTACCCTTGCCTTTTCCCGTTTCCGGAGAAGCTTTCAGCACGGCCCCGACCGTGAACTCCCTCGGCTGGTCAACAGGAACCAGGACAATTTCCTCACAGGGCCACGGGAGTTTCAAATATACACCCGGTTTCAAAGAGGAGGAGGTTTCCACGATCCTGCCGAATCTTGTCAGAATACCGAGCTCGCCCGGCCCGACTTCCGCAATCCCGGTTGACAGCCAGAGCACCAGAAGCCATGCACTGATCGCGGGAAGCGCCACACGGCAGAAAGCTCCGTAAAGCGAAGTCCCGGAAATTTTAAAGCCGAACTGATAATCAAGAGCATCCGCAATGTTTTTCGCCACGCTTCCCGGCTCGACAAACAGCGCAAGAAGACGGCTCTCATGGAGCGGACGCTCCTCCAGCTGGGTCCGCGGACGATAGAATTCCGTTATAAAGTTGAAAATCTGCTCCACGGCGAGAATCGCAAGAACCGCAAAGACAATTTTCGCAATCGGCAGTTCCAGTCCCGCATTTTCATAGTGAAGAGCGATCGCAGGGATCAGAGCAAGAATCCAGACGGCGGCACCAGCGACCAGCCACGCGGCAACAGGACGCAGCCAGCGGAACTCATGCACCCGGGACTGTCCGGCAAGAAACGCTCCGATGAACAAAGACGCAGCCGCGCCGAACGCACTCACAACAGCCAGCGTCATGGGCTCCTTCGGAAGCGCGGGCCCCGCCTTGCCGAAATTGGAAGCGATTCTCCACGCGGCCCATAGACCAAGCACGGTGACAAGGAACGCCAGCAGAGAAAAAACAGAGGGGGCATATTTGCTGTAATTCCGGAAAGTCCGCCCTGCTGTAAAGCGCACATCCTCGGAAACATCAAGAATGCTTGTCGCGGATTCCTTGCGTTTCCGGAGCAGCTCTTTTTCATATTCTTCTTCAGATGCGCTGCCTGCCAGCATGCTGTATACAGCGGATGCGAGCGCAAAAAGCGTGGCGATCGCAAAGGGTATGGTTCCCAGTCCGAAAGCACCGGTTCCGGCCCAGTCGTAAACACCGCCGGCGATGCCTCCCAGCAAAGCCATCAGCAGGGAATACACCCCGGCAAAGACCGAAAGTTTCATAGCAAGACGAGATCGCTCACAGCTCAACGAATAGTTTGATTTTTCGCCTGTCATTCCAAAACAGTCCTTTTGTTTCGTCCTGTCCGGAAACGGCATCATCTCCGGAACAAGGAACTTTTTTTCTATCAATAAAAATTACTTTTTCTCATCAGCAGCAACCGTTTCCGGAATTTTTTGAACATTCCGTTTTCCGGCTATACACAAACGATATACCGGATTCCATCGAATTGCAAATGAAAAAAGCGTGAAAAATCAGGATGTTTGAAACTTTTTTTCCATTTTTTTTCCTTTCGGCATGGAACATTTCCGGTTTTGCCAGTAAATTGAAAAAGAGATGGAAAAAGCAATGATCAGGAAATATTAAGGAGAATGAACATGCTCTCCGGCTATCTTTATCTTCTTCTGGCGATGGCCCTCTTTCTCCAGGGCGGAACATTGTTTCTTGCGGCAATCAATGTCGACAGGAAGCGCTTCACGCCGTTCATCTTCTATTCAGGCCTGCTCGGGGCGTCCTTCCTTGCGGGATTGTTTGCCGCCATTCCGCAACTGGCATGGGGAGCCGTTCTCACAAGAGTTCTTCTTCAGCTGGCAGCCTTTTTCTTCCTTGCGGAATTCACGTTCACCTGTCTGCAATGCCGCTGGAGAACAAAAATCTTCTGGCATCTGGTAATTCTTGCGGCACTTCTGCTCTCCCTGTGGCTGACCAGAGGGAAAAACGGGGGAGATATTATTACGCTCTGTCTTATTGCGCTGCCGTTCCTGCCCTTCTCCGCGATCATGCTCTGGCGGACAGGCAATGTGCATAAAAATCTGGAGGCGGCATTCAAAATTGCCTCCGTATTCCATTTCGGCAACGGAGCGGCGATTCTCTCCACCTATCTGCTGCGCTTCCGGAGTCTGCCACGGGATTTCCAGTTCAATCAGGAAACAGGACTCATTCTGATCGGGTTTTCGCTTTTCTGCACGGTCGCCTGTGCCGGCTGTTTCCTCCAGACACTCAAAACCATTGATTTTCCGACAAGGAAAAACCGGCGATTCACCTGTGCTCTGATCCCAGCGGCATTCCTTCTTTTTGCCGCTGCGGGAGCGGTCCTTCCAACGGTATTCCAATTTTACGGGGAAGAGGTGGCGTATATCCGGGTCAGGAACAACGCGGAACTCCTGATGAAAGACCTCATCATCAGCATCAACCGGGTGGAAAATTACGCAAAGGAACTCGCGCGCGACAAAACCGTCCGGCAAATTCTCGAGCGGGGAGAAATCAATGGAAATATTCTCGGGAACGATCATATCCTTGAAAAGTTCACCGCGTCCAAACTTCAGATCGTATGCAGTCTTCTGAATACAAAAGGGGTCTGCATTGACTCTTCCAACAAAACGCTTGTGCTGTATCACCTCACCGGACAGGACGTCTCTTTCGCGGAATATTTCCAGCAGACGATGCAGAACGGAGAATCCAGAACGCTGGCTCCGGACGCCGTCACCGGCCTGCCGGGCATCTTTGCCGCCATCCGTGTGGACAACGCTCAGGGCGAACCGATCGGAGTGGTTGTCGCCCGCAGGAACATCAGTTTCGCGCTGGACAAATTCCACGACAGCTACGCAGCCCTCATCTCCCCGGAAAACACGGTCTTTTTCACCAATACCGAACGGATTGACTCAAAACTGATTCAATGGGAACAGGGACTGCGCTGGTTCTGCATGGAAGGAGAACTTGAAAAGCAGCGCTATACCAACGGACTCATCTTCACGGAACGCTCCTGTTCCTTCCTGACAACGCCCGGCTGGAGACTCGTTCTCGCCATTCCCACGCAGCAGCCGGCTTTTTTCTATCTGATCGGGCAATTTTTCCTGCTGCTCCTCTGGATTCTCGCCCTCTGCGTCATCGGCATCTACATCATACAGCGGAAAATGCAGATCCAGCTGCTCAGACACGGTTCCTGGCGGGACACGGTCTTCCACAGCAACACCGCCGGAATCATCGTTGCCGACATGAACCGGAATGTCATTGACGCAAACGAAACCGTGACCAGAATGCTCGGCTATACCATAGAGGATCTGAAAAAACTCGGCATCGAGGCGATCTATCCGAATGAAGGCGTCGAACACGCATTCCTTGAACAGCTCTCGAAGTCCTTCTCCGAAGGGAAAGCGTATGAAAATCCCGAAATCTGCCTCCGTCGCAAAAATGGATCGCAGGCGGTCTTCAAGATCGCAGGAAACTATTTTTACAACCGGTCGGCTGCCGCCGGACTCCCCTCAAAAGGCGTTGTCTGGACGATCACCGATCAGACCAAGGCGCTCCTGGAAATCAACGCTCTGAAGGAAAGCGAAAAAATGTACCGGGCTCTGGTCGAAAGTACGACGGAACATATCTTCATGCTCGATGCCCACGGATTCTTTCTCTATTCCAACAATTCCCGGATCCGTGCCGACATGAAGGAAAATACGATGCCGCTTCATCTGCGGGATGTCTATGATCCCCAGACCACGGCCCTCTACATGAAGATGCTGGAAAACGTTTTCAACAGCAATCACCAGCTCTCCTTCCAGCACACACTGGTCACTCCAGAGGGCAGCAATCTGGTCATGGTCGTGCTCTACCCGATCCGCAAGGACGGCATTGTTTATGCCGCAGGAGGAATCGCCAGGGACATCACCACCTTCCGGGTACAGGGGTCCTCTCTTGGATGACAATTACAACAAAATCCCAGCAGAAACACTGCTCAACCCGCAAAGATTCAAAAAAAAAGCATTTTCCTTTTGTATTTTTCATAACGGGAATGTAAGTTACACAGGAACTCATTTAGAAAGGATGTATCCTATGCGTTCATCAATCCCGGTTATTTTATCTTTGATTCTGTTGATCGGATTTCACTCCCTGACAGCCGGAGCTTTGGAAATACTCAATCCGGCAAAGCCGATCCCGGCAATCTCCCTTGTCGCAAAGAACCTGAGAAAACAGACTGCGGAGATCGCAACGGCTCCCGATGGCAAACCCGCCTTGAAATTGACCTGGGACAATTCCGACTCCAACAAACTGGAATTCTTTTTCGACCCCGGAGCCGACATTCCGGAATTTCAAAAAGCTCTCGTCGAGGTGGAAGTCTATTTGACAAAACTCTCCTTTTCCAGTGCTTTCCACATCCGCCTGATCGACAGCCAGGTGGAAATCTTCCAGTTCCGCAAGGTCCTGCGTTTCGATGAGCTCCCCATGGGCTGGCAGACCTTCACATTCGAAATTAATATGGCGGAACTGAACAACGATCCCGATCTCCGCACATGGGGAAGAAATGCCAACCGTAAAATCAACTATCCGGCAAAATTCTTCGGATTCTGCATTGATTTCGCCCGCACTCGCGGAAACGGAGAAATCTACATCGGCAAAGTCTCCATCAAGCCGGAAAAAAAAGTAATTTCCCGTCTTTCCACGAGCATTTCTGCCATTCAGCGGATGCCGGGAAGAAGTCCCGGATCGAAACCGCCAGTCCGGAATCTCACCATTTCCGTCCCTCAAGAATCAGGTTCAGCAGACGGATCAGCGCATCCAGTGTTTCCTGCGGAGGATAGTTTGCCGGAACTTTCGGCAGTTTTCCATCCTGCCGATAGAGATCGCTGTTCCGTTCCAGAAAAATTTTCCCGTCGCGGCAGGAGACAGAATGAAATCCGGCGCGACTGCCCAGAATGCGCAGCCGGACCGTTTTCAGGAAATTCTCCACACTCAGCGGCATGGGTCCGTATTTATCGGTCAGCTCTCCGGCATAATCGTCCAGAGACTCCAGATCCGAAATATAAGCCAGCTTGCGGTATGCGGCAAGCCGGAGACGGTCATCCTCTATATAGGATGGCGGAATGCCGGCGGAGATGCGCGGGGCTTTCGCCTTCAGGGCAAATTCCAGGAAGTCCAGATTCAGATCGCACTCCACCAGTTTCGGCGACTTGACGCCGCGCAGAGAATTTGCCGCCTCTTTCAGAAGCTGGCAGTACAGGTGGAATCCGATCGCATCCACATGTCCGCTCTGCTCCGCACCGATGATATTTCCGGCTCCGCGAATCTCCAGATCGCGGATTGCAAGCTGAAATCCGGATCCCAGATGAGTATAACGGCGGATCGCTGCCATTCTCCTCCGGGCGTCGGTGGTCATTACGCCGCTCGGTGGCAGAAGAAAATACGCATATGCCTGGCGGTTCCAGCGCCCGACACGGCCGCGGAGCTGATGCAGTTCG
>CALXMJ010000109.1 GCA_944389445.1 uncultured Victivallales bacterium
GTGGACCCCGATGCAAAACCAATGCAGATTTATGTAATCGCTCTCGCTCAAGCAATTCGAGATGTCGATGGTGCGCGTCTGAAGGACTGGAACAGAAATGGCCAATTCAATGACCTGAATCCAAGCAATGCAGGTTCCGGCAATTCCATTCCACTCTATGAAGCCGGCTATCAGTATCCAACACCTCGCAGCGGATTTGGACTTCAGCGTTCCACAACCGTAAAAGGGAAATACACGTCAGGGACTCTGGCACAGAAAGGAACTTATGAAAATGGAATCGACCAGATCCTGGCTGAGCAGAAAGTTTTTGCTATTATTGTAAAAGATCCAATCACCAACAAATGGAAGATTCAGAGGTTGCAATATGTTGACTAAGCGCGGCATCCAGCTACTGTTGCCCTTTATTTTTGTCTTACCGATCATTGTCTGCGGACAAACTGCAGTACGGGGAAAAAAACAGTTGACTATAGACGAACAGATTCGGATTCTGTATCGAAAAGATCCTAGAATTTCCGATTTTCCGGCAGGACGATTCAATAATATCATGGAGGAAATCAAATCGGTTTTTGCAGAAGGAAAAATCAGCAATGAACTTCCTAAAAGCGGGGACTCAAACCGTTTAAAAGCATCTTCTCTGAAATTCATGCTGAAATCATTTCAGCAAATGCTCTCCCATCCGGATCTGGAAGAAGTCACAGGAAAAAGACTGAGATGGTTCATCAAAATAGGAAAAGCCTTAAATACCTATTCCGCGATTGTCGACAAAATGGAATATGCTTATATGGGAGGCAATGCTGAACTTTACAAAAGTGCAGCAACCGAATTTTCTCAAAATAACGGACCTCTGAAAGAACTTTTAAAAAGACCGGAGAAAATTCCAGCATCTCAGCTGGAAGCAATCAAGGTAAAAAATATACAGCGTAGAAAAATGGAAATTCAAAAACAAATCAGACTTCTTGACCAGAAAAGGAGAGCTCAAAGATGAAACGCACCAATTTTACCATCATAGAACTCCTGCTGGTGGTTGCCATTGCCGGAATTCTCCTTGCGGTTGCAGTACCATCTTTCTCCCGTCTATTAAAAGGTTCCGGTCCTACCAGAACAGCAAGGGAACTGATCGGGAAAATCAATGCGGCAAGAGCATACGCCGTATCCAACAAGACTGATGTCGCCATTATTTTCCCCCAGAATGAGCTTTTATCCGTAACAGACCAATTAGGTTATCGCTCCTATCGTGTTTGTGAAGTCTATGTGGATTCAGCAGGAACAATTACATTCAAACGCTGGATCTCTGGAGAAAACTGGAATTATTTTCCATCCGGGGTCCTTGTTGGAAAAGATAAGGATAACAACAATGAGCTGTTTTTCAAACCCGGGGATGATTCCGATGAAAAGAAAGCAACAACGGATCAATCGGCGAAAACTGTCTCCTATGTAGAAGATACGAATGCAAAACCGACCATAACAAGCACAAATTTTAGAAACGGAATTATTTTCAGATCCGATGGGATGCTTTTTGCCATGCAGCCTGTTTTGATAAAAATCCGGGAAGCTCGCAGAGATGGCAATTCTTTAAAATCAGCCAATAATGATTATTTGCCCCTTGTTGTCCGTTTCAACGGAAAAGTGAAAGCTTACAACGAAGTTGTTTCCGAATAATGTTTCGCCCTGCGGGCGACCGGCGTATTCGCCGCCGGACCGCGGCCGGTTGCGAACCGGTGCGATTTCAAAAGCACAAATCCATCAAAAGGATTTGTGCTTTTTTTATTTCATGACGGCTATTGCAGTATTCACATTGCCGAACGGTGCACTGATCTGGACTCCCGCAACCCGGCCGCGAATGGAGGCTATCGCCTCACGCGCAATCTCAATGCCAACCAGACGCTGCTCTTCCTTCGTCTTCGGCTCCGCCATCCGGATCATCACAGAATCAGGAACGATCACGCCGGGAACCTCATTCTTCATGAATTCGGCATTCCGGTAACTTGCCAGCGGCCAGATTCCGGCAATCAAAGGCACTTTTCCGTCGCGAAGTTCCGGAATGGCATCCATGAAGCGGAGCAGCGGCTCCACGTCAAAAACAGGCTGTGTTATGAAGGCTTCCGCACCCGCGTCTATTTTCTCGCGGGAACGGCGGATCTCGCGTTCCATATCAATCGCATTCGGATCGGCTCCGACCGCGATGAACGCTTTCGTCGGAGCATCGATTGCTTTCCCGGCGACATCCACGCCCCGGTTCAAGCGACTCTGGATCCGGACCATCCCGATCGAATCCATATCAAAGACTCCGGACGCAAACGGATAATCCCCCAGCTTCGGCGGATCACCCGTGATGAACAGAATATTGTTGATGTTCATGGCGGCACAGCCGAGAAGATCCGCCTGCATCCCGATGAGATTCTTATCGCGGCAGCAGAAGTGCAGAATAGTTTCAATACCTGCCCCCTCCTGAATTTTACAGGCGGTTACAAGCGGCGAAACTCGCGAACTGGCACGGGGACCATCCGGAATGTTCACGGCATCGAATCCGGCTTCCGCGCAGAGTCTGGATTTCTCCACGGTCTGGGCCAGCAGATATCCCTGCGGCGGGACGATCTCCACGGTATGAACCCATTTCCCGGTCGCAAGTTTGTTGGCAAGAACGGATTTTTCCGCAGTGGGGACAGGATCTTTCAGGGGAACAACTGCCTCAAAAACATGGGCTTTCGCGGCCTTTTCGATTTTCGCCATCGGATTGATGCTGCGCGCCATGTCGCGGATATGATCGGGCGTTGTACCGCAGCATCCGCCGACGCCGCGCGCACCGAGAGCGACAAAGCGCATGGCATAAGTGGTAAAATATTCCGGACTGCTCATATAGATCATGCGGTTGTCGACGTTTTTCGGAGTCCCCGCATTCGGCTGAACCACGATCGGATACGGACAGTGATGGGCGAATTTTTCCAGAGCGGTCAACATCGCCTCCGGGCCGGAACCGCAGTTCATGCCGAATGCAGTCGGCTGGAGTTCGCTTTTCCGGAGAAATGCCAGAATCGCCGCGACGGAATCACCGGTCGCGGTTTCCGCGCTGGAATCCATCTGCACACTGACCATGAACGGGAAATCCGGCACAGCGTTCATGGCGGCTACGGCAATTTCGACATCCGCCAGAGAACGCATCGTCTCAAACAGGATAAAATCGGGGGATTCTGAGACAAGCGCCCGAAGCTGTTCCTGGATCATGCCGACCGCATTGGCACGGGTATAAACCGTTCCCTGAGGCAGGTCACCGATCGGCCCCACAGACGCCGCAACCAGTACGGATTCCCCTGCGGCCTTCCGCGCAATCCGAACCGCGGCACGGTTGATCTCCGTCAGTTTTTCGGCAAGCCCGAATTTGGAGAGCTTATTGAAATTCGCACCGTAGGAGTTCGTGGTCACGACCTCTGCTCCGGCATCAATATAACTTTCATGAATCCCGGCGATCACATGAGGAGCGGTCAGGCAGAGATTTTCATAGGAGGTGTTCACAAAATAGTTTTTCCGATAAATCTCCGTCCCCATTGCGCCGTCAAAGACGACCACCTTGGATTCGAGTGCATTCTTCAGCTTGTCCGGCATGACCTTCTCCTGTGAAAAAGTTTTCCGGGACTCTCATCCCGGAATGTGATGTATCTGCGACTGTCTGCGTTGTCGACGGAATCGGCTTGTTCCCCATTTCTCTGATACGACCTCGGAGCACAAGCGGTCTCAGTGGTTCTCTACGAACTCCTCGTGCAGAACGATCTGCGCTTTTTTGAAATCATCGCGGTTGACCATGAACTGAATGTTGACCTGACGCAGCGTCTGGTCAATCGCGAGAATGTTGATTCCCGCATCAAACAGGCGCTTCGAAGCGCGCGCAAGGAATCCCGGGACGCGCATGTTCGTTCCGATTACGGAAATCACGCCGACTTTGGTTGTCTCCACCTTGGAATCCGGGAAGGTCTCCCGGATGTCGTTCAGGCAGGAATCAAGATTTTTGTCGCGTTCGGAAATGAAATGCGTGATCGTATTGGCATTCGTCGTCTTGGCGATATAGTTGATTTTATGGTTCTTGAGGCACGCGCAGAGGCGGTAGTCGTAGCCGCTTTCCCCGACCATTTTCGGATCGTGGACCTCAATCGCCGTCAGATCGTTCCGTCCGCAGATCATCTCGACCCGGGGAACGGGGGAGATGTAGTCGCGGCTGATCAGCGTTCCCGGATGTTCCGGATCAAAAGCGTTCTTGATACGGATCGGAATGTTCCGTCCCTCCATCTCCTTGGCGGCCTTGGAGTGGATGGCTTCCATATCCATATCGGAAAGCTGGTCGGCGATATCGAAATTCGTATTGCCGATGACCTGGACCTTGTCCTCCCCGATCAGTTTCGGATCGCCGGTGGAAAGATGGTATTCCTTGTGGATGATGCCTTCCCGGGCATCCGTCAGAACGGCGATTTTGCTGAACGTGATCTCGCTGTATCCGCGGTCGAAGGTCTTCATGATGCCCTGATCGCATTTCACATACCCGGTAACGATCGGCATCTCGTGAGCGAAGTCGATTCCGTTGAACGCCTTCAGGATGGCGGAATCCAGATCCAGGGACTCCATGGACTTCCAGCCGGAAAGGTCCACAAACCGGGCATTGATTCCGTTCGCCTGAAGAATCAGGGTGGAATTATAGGCGCTGTGCGCCTCGCCTACCGCAGCCAGGAACTCCCGGGCGGCGGGCAGATACTCTTTCGGTTTGAAATGCCCGAAGGTACGCAGGGTCATGATATCTTCCAGGGAAACAATCAGGCCGTCGAGACGCTGATCGACAAAAGCATCCGCCTTTTCGACATCAAGTCCGATCTCGGCGAAAGTCCGGTTGAGGCGTTTCATCTCCTCGCGGGTCTTTTCCAGCGCGGGACGCCACTCCTCGGAATCCATGGCGAAAAAGCCGTAGATGCCGGGTGCGCCGGTCTTTTTATTCTC
This sequence comes from uncultured Victivallales bacterium, assembly GCA_944389445.1. GTDB lineage: Bacteria > Verrucomicrobiota > Lentisphaeria > Victivallales > UBA1829 > UBA1829. Next base: position 4,978 of record CALXMJ010000109.1, read on the forward strand.
CAGCAGCAGATTTGTGATTCCGCCGTATGCGGAAACGACGAAGATCCGGTTGTAGAACTCGTCTCCGCTGCGTTTTCCGATGATCACATTTTTCATGACATCGCCGAAGCGGGTCATGGAAGTCCCGCCGATTTTTTCCACCGTATGAAAACCGCTCATGCTCAGAGATCCTCAATTCTGATGAATTTGACTTTATTCAAAACGTCCGACAGCCGACTCATTTCGGCAATTGCCGCCTTCATATTGCTCTCTTCGCAAAGATGGGTCAGGATCACGAGGGAAACATGTTCCGCATCCTTGCGCTCTTTCTGAACAACACTGGAAATGCTGATCGAATGGGAAGCCAGAATATTCGTAATCTTCGCGAGCACTCCCGGCAGATCGACAACCTGGAGGCTCAGATAGTAACGGGATTTGACTTTGTCGATCGAAAGCACGTTCTCGTAGAGATTTCCCGCAGTAAACCCGGGAATCCGCCGGTTGGATTCGAATTTGAGATTCAGGCAGACATCCGTGATATCCGCGACAACCGCGCTGGCGGTGGCATTGCGTCCTGCACCGCGTCCGTAAAACATCGTATCGCCGACAAAATCTCCGCTGACCATCACCGCATTGAAGACATCCCCGACTTTCGCAAGCATGGACTGCTTCGGAATCAGCGTCGGATGGACCCGCACCTCCACATTGCCGTCGTTCTGTTTGATAATCGCCAGCAGTTTGATCTTGTACCCCAGTTCGTCGGTCCGTTTGATCTCCTCCAGCGTGATATCTGTAATTCCTTCGACATAAACGGGATCCATGCCGAACCATTCGCCGTAGGCCAGAGACGCCATGATCGTTGCCTTGTGAGCGGTATCGAATCCGTCAATATCAAGCGAAGGATTGGCTTCCGCATAACCGAGTTTCTGTGCATCGGCGAGCACTTCCTTGAAATCCGCCTGGTCGTGCTCCATCCGAGTCAGGATGTAGTTGCAGGTCCCGTTCAGAATGCCGTAAATGCGGTTGATGCGGTTTCCGACCAGTCCTTCGCGCAGGCTCTTGATAATCGGAATGCCTCCGCCGACGCTCGCCTCATAAAAGATATCCGTTCCGGATTTTTCCGCGGCTTCGAAGAGCTCCTCTCCGAACTTGGCAAGGAGCGCCTTGTTCGCCGTCACAACAGGTTTTCCGCGTTTCAGGGCCTCCAGAATGATCGTTTTTGCAAACGTTGTCCCGCCGACAAGCTCCACAATGACATCGCACTGTTCGACGGCTTCCATCGCATCTGTTGTAAGGACCCCGGCGGGAACTTTCACGCCGCGGTCACGGACAATGTCCAGATCGGCGATCTTTTTTATGACCGGTTTTACGCCGGTACGCTTCGCAATCACATCACCGTTTTTGAGCAGGCAATCCGCGACGCCCGCACCAACGGTTCCAAACCCGATAATGCCAATTCCAAGCTCCTTCACAGGGGAACTCCTTGTTGCTGGTTTCATTTTTCAAGATAACTTTCTAATATATCATGGAACCGGGGGAAAGTCAACGCCGGAAAAGGAAAAGAAAGTGTGATTTTTCTCCTGAAACAGAGTTGCATTTCCTCTTCCGGAATCCTATATTGTCGACCCGTCAGAAACAGGAGGAGAAGAAATGGGAAACAGGATCGCAATGTTTTTACTGGGGGCAACTCTGGCGCTCGGATTTGCCTGGTCGGCGTACATCATTTCCAATGCAGCGGTAAAGGTCACGCAGAAGGATACGATCCGGGTCAAGGGATCGGCATCCCGCTCGCTCACATCCGACTTCGCCATCTGGAGCGGACAGGTCATCGTCAAGGCAAAAACCCTCGATGCCGCCTATCTTCAGCTTGCCGCGCACCGTAAAAAAGCGGAAAACTTTATCCTCAGCGCCGGATTCAAACCGCAGGAAATCCGTTTCGACAGCATCTCCATTCAGGAAAATTACAAGCTGGATGAAAAAGGACGCCGTACAAATGAACTGCTCGATTATCAGCTCCTTCAGAATGTCGAAGTATCCAGCCCGCGCGTTTATGAGATCGAAAAGCTGTCGCGCGCCTTCACCGAACTGGTAAAGGAAGGCGTTGTTGTCCGAGCCTATTCCCCGATCTTCCTCGTGCAGAAACTTGATGAGTACAAAATGGAACTCCTCGCCGAAGCCACCCGCAACGGCAGGGAACGCGCAGACATTCTCGCACGCAACAGCGGAGGAACGGTCGGACGTCTCCTCTCCGCATCGCAGGGAATCTTCCAGGTGATCGCTCCCGGCTCCAGCGACATCTCCGATATGGGCACCTACGACAAAACCACCATTCAGAAAGAGCTCAAAGCCGTTGTCACTCTCGAATTCCGCGTGGAGTAATTTTTCTACTTTTTGCCGAAGGGAAGCCGGAGCGGAAAAAACACATTCCGTTCCGGCTTTTTCCTTTTCAGAATCCGCTTCTCCGTTTTTTCAGAACCGTATCCATTTCGATGCAGTATTTCTTGTGCGCCGTGGAATTTTTCAGCAATCGTTCAATCTGCCGGTTGACCGTCTGGAAAAAGTTGAAGCACCCGTTCTCCGCCGGTTCCGCGGAATGGATCACGCACGGATGCCCCAGCAGGGAAAATCCCCGGTCCAGCGGCTCTCCGACTCCGAGATCGAGAAGCGGATTCTCCAGTACGCCGGAATACTTCCGTTTTTCAAGTTCGCTTCTCAAAAAATCGTTCTGCTCCTCCAGAGAAAAGCGGGAGGTGAATCCGCGCGGGAACTCC